>JAUPWA010000053.1 GCA_030916835.1 Patescibacteria group bacterium
CGGGATTCTCCTCGCCTCGTAGGTTTGTATGTCAGAGAGTCAAATTCTGCCACCTTAAAATCAAGTCTGCGAGTCACTGTGTTTTCTCGCAGCCACGGCCGTACTGAGCGATACTGCCCTATATGGCCAGCAAGCGATTTGGTGCTTTTTGCATCTCGGTCACGAGTACCGAGTGCAAGCCAAGCATCAAGCGCTCGCTCAAATTTCTTTTGGGTTTCCTCACCAAGGGCTAAACCGCCACTACCCAAAAGGCGCAGGCCAGTGATTTCAATCGCATCTACGCCCCGAGTACAGATGCGGGTTTTTTGCCAATTAATTTCAAACCCTGCTTCTCCTACTATCTTGTGTATCCTCTTTCTTAGTGAGGAAACAAAAGGTTGTTGTTTTGAGGAAAAGGTTAAATCATCAGCGTATCGTGAATAGACTACTCGCTTCTCCCCTTTCATCTGCAAGGCCTCGCGAAGAGGATTATCAACAAGCACCTCACAGTAGAGGTTAAACAAGAATGGTGACGCTGGCCCCCCTTGCATCAGCTCGCCGCTTTCCAAGAAGCAGTATTGCTGAAGAAAATCGAGCACCTCTTCTGCGGTCCCCAGCTCTGGCAAAAGATCAAGAAGAATTTCACAGAGACGCTTTGCGCTCACGTGCGGAAAAGCATTTTTAAAATCTAACAGATAAAAATACTTTCCGTGTTCGTGACGCAGTACGTTATGCACTGGTGAGCTACCATGTACAAACGCAGTAGCGCTCGGAAAGGTAATGCCGCTTGCTTGCAGTAGTGCAACGAAGCGTCGCTGTACTCTCTTTAGCGCTTCTGACGGCTTGGTTATAAGCCTGGTTGAGCCATTCTTTTTGCTGACTTTGACGACTTTGTATGTGAGAAGCTCTGTGCTTCCCGCAAGCACACGAGAAATAAGCACAGTTGCCTCCTTGTCAGTACATCCATAGGTACCCTAACAGATGTGAGTGGGTGGTCAACTAATATTAAAATAGGCGACCGATTGGCCGCCTTTGCTGAGAATCAGCGCCTCAGCGTGGCTTGGGGATCATCATGTGTCGTCTGAGGCTCAGGAGGTGACGAGTGAGCTTGATCGGACAGCCATCGGCTGACCAGCAAGTCCCTCCTAACAAATCATCACTTTATCTTTTTTCAAAGCTCGGTGATGTAGCTCTTCTGAGAGCCTACGCTTCCCAGAATCTAGTAAGGCACGGTCTGCACCCAACGACACACTTACCTCTAAGAAAAATCTTAAGAAGAATCCCCAAGCCTGCTGTAAACCCCGTAGGGCCACCAGCTGCACCTACAGTACCACGAGCGCAGCTTGCTTCAAAACCCCTAACCCGCTATAACTCCTGTGGAAGTTAACAGGAGCTTAAGATGATAATCGAACCCTTGTATGAGGCGACGGAAGCGATCATCAACGAGCTCTTGGCTCGTTGGCGGTCCACACCGAAGCGGTATCCGTTCAATCGGCCTGACGCTATTATTCCGCAAAAGATTATCCCGGACTGGTTGCGAGAAAACAAACAAATTTTCGCAAATTGGTATGTTGCCGTGTGCTTACACATGAAAGGACGCATCACGAGTCTTGATGCGTTTCGTGGGCATATTCGTGTTGCTGAGAAATATCCCGAATTCTATATCCCCCGCATAGTGCGTTGGCATTCAGACGATACTCTTATTAAGATTCTTACTGAGTGTCGGCTGACGAGCGATCATCGTAATGTAATACGAGATTGGCGTATGAACACAATGCATCTGGACACCTATTATCATGGTAACGCGATCAATCTTTTGAAAGGTCTTACTTCATGGGAAGAGGCCATACGCAGAATAAAAAATAAGCGTACTAAAAAAGAACGCAAAGAAGCTGGCTACGCTGGTGAAGGCCTGAATGGCTTTCAAGAAAAAATGGTATCAATGCTGCTGTACTTCTTTGATTGGGAGGGATGGCTTGATCCTCGATTCCCCTACCCGTCACCGTCAGATATTCAAAATATCAGAGCTGCTATTGCGGGTGGTGCGCTGCGTATCATAGATCCTGATTCGACTCGGCGTCATGACTTTTTTACTGCGCCATGGCGCGAGATGGTCTTGAGGTATATTAGGGAAAGAAATGAAAATCCAATTGATGTGGCGGATGTCCTTTGGCTGTTTGGGAATCTTATGTGTGGAAATTCACCACTTACAGAAACCAGGATAGATGAAGGAATAAACGGCTCCGGTTTGTTTGACGAAGAGAACCTACCTCATCATCTGGGTGTTGAGAAGTTTCTTCATCCAGCCTATCGCAGGCGGCTAGAGGAAACCTGTCTGGTATGCCCCTTCCGTAAATTTTGTCACTTGGTAATCCCGGCACAGCCCTATTACAAGAAAGGCATTGTCGATTTACGCCGAAGGATAAAGATGGAAGAGCATATAGATATATCGCAATTATCTGAACCGGTCTACTTTGACAAAGCCCCCAATTTAGAATTTAAGTTTAGTTAACCCCGGCAATTACGCCGGGTTTTCTTATGAATGGAGAAATTCCATTACGTCGCCGTCACGCACGATATACTCTTTGCCTTCTGTACGCACGAGGCCCTGCGAGCGCGCTGCAGCAAACGAGCCTGCGGTGATGAGCTCGTGCCAGTTAATAACCTCTGCGCGGATAAACTTGTCTTTAAAATCACCATGGATAGCCGCACCCGCCTCTGGTGCAGTTGAGTCTTTACGAATAGTCCATGCGCGAGTCTCCTCTGGGCCGGTTGTGTAAAAGCTCATAAGGCCAAGTAGTGAGTACCCTGCTTTAATAAGGTCGTTAATACCATCATCAAACACACCGTACTCCTGGCGGAAAGATGTTTTGTCTTCAGGGTGCAGGTCGCGCAGCTCGCTCTCGATATTGGCGTCGACGGTTACATAATGAGCACCGTTAGCTGCAATAAACTCCAGCAAACGCCCAAAGCGGCCATCGCTTACCTCGTCGAGATTGTGCCCGCCTGCTTCGCGATTAAGTACATAGAGCATTGGCTTCATAGTTAGCAGGTGCAGGCCTTTGATAGCCAAACGCTCCTCTGGCGTGTAGTCGGCAATGCTCGCTAGCTTCCCCGCTTGGAGCATCTCATTTGCTTTATTGACCGCCGCATACTCCACTTGCACTTCTTTTGCGCCGCGTTTTATATCGCGCTCAAGTGCGTTGAGACGCTTCTCAACCGTATCAAGGTCGGCAAAGGTGAGCTCGAGGTTGATTATCTCAATGTCACGCACTGGGTCTACCTCGCCCTCCTCAACATGCACAATGTTTGGATTATCGAACACCCGCACAACCTGCGCTATGGCATCTACCTCGCGGATATGGGAGAGAAATTGGTTGCCAAGACCCTCGCCCTGGGCAGCACCCTTCACGAGGCCTGCAATGTCGACAAACTCAACTATAGCGGGAACCTTTTTTTCTGAGTTTGAAAATTCAGCGAGGCGGTCTACGCGCTCGTCCGGCACCGCAACAACACCAACCGATGGGTCGATAGTAGCAAACGGATAGTTTGCGGCTAGGACACTCTTTTTGGTAAGCGCATTAAAAAGGGTCGATTTACCGACGTTTGGAAGGCCTACAATCCCAATCGAAATCTGCATAATGTGGCCACTGTACACTATTTTCTGACAATCGCCCACAGCAGTTGTGCATTAGTCCTGCACAATCACCTTTGTACCCACGGTCGCCCACTCATACAGTTTTTTAGCTGAGTCCAGAGGAAGGTTCACGCAGCCGTGTGACCAAGGTTGGCCAAACTTGTCATGCCAATAGGCTCCGTGGATAACAGCACCATCTTGAGTAAAGTATAAATTCCAGGGCACGCCCGGCAGGTCATACTCTTGGTCACTAATACCCGGCAATGGCCCTTGCATATAGCGACTCGGCGTCTTCTTGTAAATAGTAAACTCGCCAGCGGGGGTTGGGGTAAGCTCTAAACCTGTGGAAACATGCTCACTCATAAACAGCACATCCTCATCGTACGCATACAGCATTTGCTCTGAGCGATCAACTACAATAGTTTTTATGGGAGCTGGGTCGGGCGTCCTATACGTTTCTCCTGGATCATAAAATGAAGAGACTACATCTGCCGCCACGTACCAGTCGCTCGTTACACGCTCGGGATGATGGAGATTGTTGTCGACCGCGATGTTATACCACGTCCTCCCGTTAGCAACGACCACCTCGGCAATTTTAAGCACCACTCCTTTACGCAGGTTAGCAACAATAGAGGCGTTGGTGTCTGGCGCTGAGCGCATATGTACACAGTCCCCTGAGTACGCGTGGCCACAACCCTCTGTTACTGCAAGATAGGGAGACTGCTCCTTGGGTGGAGTGCTCGACGCGGTCACTAGTATGGTTACGGTGGTGGTACCTTGAGGTACCTCCGAGGTCACTGTTGCTTGCGTCTGCGTAGTGACTGGTGTGACGAGCGCGTCCGCATCGGCGTATGCTTGAGCGGCGGTCGGGACAGGAGTTAGGGCTGGCGCTGCTTGCGAACGGGGTGTATATAACCCAAGAATATTTTGTGGGGCCCAGGCCACCACAAGCCACAAGAGCGCACAAAAAAACGGCGCGTATATAACGAGTTTCCAAGTTACTTGCTCAGTATCCATTATTCTCCTAGTCGCCCAAGACGTATAACTTTTTTGCGCCACTCGTTCCACTTCCACTCGGGAGCTTTTTCAGATGGGCCGAAGCGAGTGATGCGAGCATCGTATCCTACAAACCACAAAATGTTTCTATAAATTTCGTTGGTGTAGTCACCAATGGAGAGCCAAATCTTAAATGGGTGCGAGCCAGAGAGTACAATGACGCGCGCCGTCTTGCCTTTCATGAGACGATTCCAAAGTCCTAAGTGCGCTCCAACACCCGTCTTTTTATAGCTAAAGCAAAACCCGGGCAGCCACATGCGGTCAAAAAGGCCTTTGAGCAGTGCGGGCATGGTCCCCCACCAATTGGGATACACGATAACAAAATGGTCGGCCCACTTGAGCGCCTCTTGCAGAGCTCTCAAGTCAGGCTCAAGTTCTTGGATGGTGCGGTACCCATGATGCAAAATGGGGTCAAATTTCATTTCACCTACGTTAAAACGTCGCACCTCATGGCCTGCTTTGCGCGCAGCAGATTCATACAAAAGCGCCAACTCACTCGAGCGAGTTTGTGCCGTGTCGGGGTGGCCTAGCAGTACGACAATTTTCTTGTGCGTGGGTCGACTAAAAAAACTCATTACTCAAAAGTATACACGCAAATTTAACCGAACCGCACGAGCGGTGCGCGATGTTGTGTTTCAAGATCCTCTGGTTTTTGCGGCATAACCCGCAATACGGGCAAGTGTTCGGTTGCCTGCGCCTGCGCCTGCGCAAGGTTTGAGTTTGGAGGTATGCTGCCTGCTTTGGGTGGTGGCGGTGCGGGTGGCAGAGAGGAGTGCTCGGTGATGTGCGGGTGGAGCGCTAACGGATCACTAGAGGATGATATAAATGGCGACTTGGTGCTAGCAGTTGGGATAAAAAACGCAGGCTTAGGCATGGGCGGAGCTATTGGCGGGAGAGGCTTTGGTGTCGGAGGTGGTGGGACAACAATAGGAGGAGCAGGCTCTAGTGGTGGAAGTGGCTCTGGCTCAAACTCCACAGGTTCAGGTTCAACCTCAGGAACTTCCTCCTGCTGGGGCTCTGGTTCTTGCCGCACCTCCTCAAACATGACCTCGCTTTCAGTATCTGGCTCTATCTCAGGCTCCTGCTCAAATTCCGAGGCCGGCTCGGGATTCTTGAGAAGTTGTATTGGAGACTCTTGTTTTTGAGGTTGCAGCAAATCTTTAGGGGTTTGATCGATAGCTTGATCTATGAAAAGACTTTTACCGCCAAACATAAAGGTGGTGGTAAGCCAAAGTGTCATGAAGCCCAACAGCCAGGTGCCAAACAAAAGTCCTAGCATAAACCACGAGGTCTCAGGAGCTAAAATATGGACTGCAAACAATCCAAACCAAATAGCACCGGCGAGACCTTTTATCACCGCAAGTGACGGTTGGTCTTTAAAATCAAAAAGCGCCAACCCAACCGTAAACATAATGAGTAGCCACTTAAAGAGATATGCTGGTGTAAATACAATGTTCGACTGCGCCTGACTGAGGTGTATGAGCGTGATGAGTACGCCTGAAGTGATGATGCATACGAGCCCGAGGTAGAGTATGCGCTTGGTGGCAGAAAGAAAGTAATGCTCTTTTGCGTCTACCGTGCCATCTTTTATCGCTACAAGATACAGCACAAGCACGATAACCTGTGCTCCGGCGCCAAGCATGACGCCTAATTGCTGCACGACATATAGCCCGAGTGCTGCGAGCTCAAGAAACATACCAAAAGTGTAGCATGTGTTTGTATCTCCAAAAGAAAACGCACCCAGAGGCCGAAGCCTGTGGGTGCTTTGAGTCAAGTACGTAGACGATGAGCTTCAATCGTGGCGTTCATTCTCAGCATCTCCGCAAGCGCCGCTTCTGCAAAGTTAGTCCCAGCGCTTGCATAGACCACGCTACGAGAAGCGTTGATAATAATGCCATCTCCTTCTGACGTTTGTCCCTTTGCAACAGATGCGGCTAGATCTCCGCCTTGAGCGCCGATGCCCGGAATAAGGATGGGGAGTTTTGGCGCCCTTTGCCGAACAACTGTGAATTGCTCAGGTGCTGTGGCACCGACAACAAGACCACAATTGCCGCTTGTACTATTCCAGATTCTGCTCACGTTTTCAGCGACAACAGCGTATAGTGGTGCATCGTGTTCTTCGACAATCAAGTCTTGGAATTCACCTGCTCCGGGATTACTTGTGCGACAAAGCACAAACATTCCCTTATGGCTGCATTCTAAGAAAGGAGCGAGAGATTCTCCGCCCATATAAGGGCTGAGGGTTGTTGCGTCTGCGCCGAGATAACCAAACAGGCCTTGAACCGTGCCCAAATTGGTATTCCCAATATCATTGGCCTTACGGTCAACAATTACGGGCACACTTGGAGCCATTTTGTGTATAAGTCTAACGACTGCTTGCAGTGTCGCCATACCGACGGCGCCGGTATTTTCATTGAAGCAAAAGTTTGGTTTGTATGCGCATACGTGATCGCGAGTTGCTTCCACGATTGCTCTCACAAACAGCAGTGTTGTCTGATACACCTTGAGTTCACCTTTACGATTACGCACATGTAGGTGCTCCGGGATCTTGTTCACGTCGATATCCAGACCAACGCACGTAAAGAGTCCCTGCTCCCAACGCTTGCGCAGCAGACGCGCAAAGTCACGATCAGGCATAGCATTGTTTCCTTCTTGCAGGTACTGTTAAAGGTGCAGCCACTCAACTCACCACGAGCTGAGTTCCTTCAAAACCATACCGAAAGAGGAGTAAAAAGTAAATTTGTTCTCTTGCGCCCGCTAGTGTTTGTGCAAAGCGATGGCGCCGCCAATTCTTGGCGGCATCCTACCAAAATATAGAAAGGCCGCTCTTGTGGAGCGGCTTTCTTATTTTGGTGGACCTACGGGGAGTCGGACCCCGACCTCGTCCATGCCATGGACGCGTTCTACCGCTGAACTATAGGCCCAAGCGAGTGAGCGAGGGTTTATATCGAAGATATAGGCCCGATTGGTCTTGTGTCGAGGCATTAGCCGAAGATATAGCCCCTGCACAGGAAAATGTACCGCAAAGTAGCGATTTTTTCAAAACCAAGCACCCATAGAGTAGCCCTATGGGTGAGTGTTTATATACTGCCTCGTCAGCGTGCCCAAAACACCACTCCCCTCTGTAAGTCCTGCGGGGGCAAGAATTTCATCTGCGTGTGCATTTTGGAGTCGTCCTAGGGCCTTTTTAGTACCTTGCCCGAAGTTGGCAGTTTCATAACCAAGCGAGCCTTCGCCCTCTATTGCTACAGGGAACCCGTGGGTATTGAGGTATCTCTGCAACTCTCGCACATCTGGGCCAGACATCCCAAGTTTAAGATTGCGAGTAAATGTATGCAGCGTTTGGTCAGCAGCCACTACATCTTCAGAGATGTATGAATTACTTGATGACATTGCACCCAAAACACTCGCGAGTTGAGAGGTGTTTTTTATAACAACATTTCGCGCGGTTATTTCCATAGCACCCAGGTAGGAAAACCCATTTGCGTTATTGTTGGACGGATCCTTTTCTTGCGTAACAACTATCTGCCCATTCACAGGAGTAATGTTCGCTATGGTAACGCTGTTGCTTACATTTTCTGCGGCATTGAGAACCACCTTATTACTGCCGACAGTATAGAGAGCGGTGCGCACTTCCCCGCCGGTGCCTATGCGAGAGGCGTACAACGTTATGCTGTAGGTACGAGATGCTGAAAGGCCGTTAATGGTGTACGTGAATTTAGCAGGCGAGCCATAGTAGCCAGTTGTTGAGGTAAAGAACGAGTCTTGTGTTGCCGCTCCAGGGTATGGCCCAGCGGTCGTACCATTGGTGTTTCCAAATGATACTGGCAGCGCAGGAGTGACAGACAGGGTAAGCGGTGACGCTGCGCCCGTAGAGTCAACCAAGGCAACGTTTGCCTCATGTCCAGAGTAGATATTGTTCCATCCGGTGGCTGTGGTTTGGTAATCAGGATGACCAAAGTCTATAAGATATCGGCCAGAGCCAGTAGATGCGGTGTTTGACGGAGTGGTGCCTGTTGTAGTTTGAGTTTGCGTAGTACCCTCGGTGGTCGTTTGTGTTGCTGATGAGGGAGCGTTAAGAACGGTGACCTGCACTGTAGCGCTCCCTGTTGCCCC
>JAUPWA010000054.1 GCA_030916835.1 Patescibacteria group bacterium
ATGCAGGGTTTTGGCTGGAGCGCATACACAACAAGTGGGTGCGTGTTGAATTTTTTGCAGCTGCAATTATTGGTCTTTTTGCCTACGCAGCGCTCGCCCAGGTGCATTTTTATGATCTGCACGCACAGTTCTCACGCGAAGCACAAGCGTACGTGCCCGTTATCTCTTATCTTAACAATCAACCTAAGCAGGTAGTATTTACGAGTTGCGAGGATGTCTACTCATGCTACTTCTCTGACTATGTAGCGCAGTATACGAGCGCCGATGCACCACACAGTAAATACTCTGGTCTTTTCCTTACACCACCAGGATATTTTAAAAAACTCGTCTTCCTGCACTATCGACTCTTAGGGGTAAAGCCGGCAGACATTCACGCAACCATGGAGCAAGAAAAAGAAAGTGTACTACAACGACTGTTTGGTGAGTACTACTATTTTCATGCAGGCACAAAAACCGCGGTCCCTGCTGATATATTCGAACAGCTTACAAAAGAGTACGCAGCCTATGCGCACACGCATATCTCGCAGATGATGCAGGACCTACGCATCACTGTGCTCATACACGACAACACCAAGGCATCATGGAAAGCAGACCTCTCAGGTTTGCAGCGAGAGTCTATAAACGAGCGCTTTACGGTTTATCGCTAGCGTAGCGTCTCTCATATGCTCGCGCCATGTGCGCAGCACTAAACTGTTGGAGCAGTCGAGCGTGGCCCTTCTCGCCCATTTCGTGCGCTTTTTCTTCGTCTAAAAGAAGTTCAGCGACCCGCTGCGCAAACTGCTGTGTGTTGCGCGGGTCGACTACATAACCCGTCTCGCCATCTACGACGATTTCAGGAGCACCACCAAAACAGGTCGCCACAACCGGCTTATGCGCCGCCATCGCCTCAAGATTCACCAAGCCAAATACATCAAAACCAATAGATGGAAATACCACTACATTAGATGCACCATACGCTGCACGTAGCGTGTGAGGAGACAACCAACCGGTGTAGATAATACCATCATGCGAATTTCCTGTGGTGCCCGCAATGAGCAGTGCGGCCTCAGGCACTAGCTGGCGAACCACAGGAAACATATCGAGCACCTGTTCGCTCCCCTTCAGCTTGTTAGACACACCACCAACAAACAGCACTACTTTTTTCCCCACAAGCTCGTGCTCTTTTATAAACTGTTCAATCTCTACTGCCGAAGCGGTTGTTGGCTCTATGCCGTTATAGACAACGTCGGCATGAAATCCATTTGCCTCCAGGGCTTTTGCTTGCTCGCGACTCACCGCAATAATGGGAACATTTCTCAAATACCAGTGGATGCCCAGCCCTCGGAGCGGGTTAAAACGTTTAGTAAATCGCTTTGCGAGTGTCCACCAATACACCTTGTATGAGCCTGTAAGGTGCTCAAAAAACGAGCCGTAGTGAAAGAGCATCACATCATGTGCTGTGAGCAGCACTTTCTTGGTGTACTGCTTCGCCACACGCACCGATGCATACGAAAGATGATAGTGAATATTATGGGCATGTACCACGTCTGGCCCGAGTTCCTGCAACAGTTTTTTTACTGTTGGTATCGTGCTCCAGTTGTAGAGGCTGCGATACCCGCGCCAACGCTCGTGGTAGTCGCTGTAAATGCGATATACCACAACTCCCTCCCATTCACCTTTTCCTACTTTTGCTACATCTTGAGTAGCGGCAATAACCACAACCTCGTGTCCGTTTTGTTTGAGCGCTTTCGCAAGCGAGCCTACCAACATCCCCGCCCCACCCTTACTCTCCGGCGGGAAATCATCTTGAAGCAGTACGATTTTCATACTAAATTGAGTTGCCCCAGCAGTGTGTCTGCCGCAGCAATAACATCCTGTGCCGTAATACTTTCGGTCTGGCGTCGAGCTTCGGTTATATCGCGTGGATATGGGTTCATCACATACAGCTCTGGCTTTTCGCGCTTCGGCACGACCACCACGTGGCGTGGGCCAACAGGTGGTTGCTCGCGCTCATCGACCGGCCCCACAATATCTATTGTTGCGACACCAAACGCCTCAGCGATGTATATGGGGCCCGTATCAACGCTTATAAAAAGACTTAATTTTTGCATGAGCGCTTTGAGCTGTTCGATAGACAAAGTCCCAACCGTATTGACCACCGCAACTGGTCTCATTGCATCGAGCATGGCTTTTGTCTCGTTTTGGTCATTCTTTCCTCCTACCACAACTAGTTTAAAACCTTGTTTAAAAAGATGTCCTGCGACGGATGCGAATCGCTCAGGTGGCCACTGCTTTATACGATTACCCGCTGCGGGCGAAATGCCCACAACCTTCATACCTGTCAGATTATGATCCTTCCAAAATCCCTCTACCCACTCTACAGCTTCAGAGCTTATGGCTAGATGCTTGGTTGTGTTTGTTGCAAAAATTCCCAGCGGCTCCAAGGCTCGCAGATACTCGCCTGGTGCATATCGGCCCATACGATGTTCTACACGAACACCAAGCGACGCAAGCACTTTATAGAGCCGACCCTCCATACTCACACCACCCACTACGCGCGGTGCTACTATGGTTCGGATACCAGCCAAATAGAGCAGCGCGAACGCACGCAAACTCGGGCTCGCGATAACACCAGCGTCAACTTTTTCTTTCCTCAACTCTTGTAGTGCTTCTGCAATATCTGCCCCACAGACGATATAGCGGTCGACGTCGGGGTTGCCGGCGAGCACTTCGCCTCCCACACGGTCGCCCACCACAATGACGCGGATGGATGGGTCGTGTACTTTCACCGCACGAGACATCGGCGTCGTGCAGACCATATCGCCAAGCTTTCCAAATTGCACAATAACGATTGATGTGGGTGTGACCTTCCTCTTTGCTGTGCCGTGCAAAAGCAAGTGCCAAAAGCAGCGCAGCGCGAGGGAGAGGCTATTGAGACGAGCAGTCATATTACTTAAAAAAGTTTTGGTGCCACTGAGTCCACACCAAGAGCGCATACTTTGTTTGTGGATACTGCATCGCCCTATCAGGATCAAGCGGCACTAACTCTGCGTGCGCCTTTGCATATGCAACTGCATTTTCATACAGCTCGGGCTCTAAGCCCTCAACCATCTTCAACGGGAAGCTAAACCCTTGCTTTGGGCGCTCGACCAAATCTTCAGGCAAATGCTTGCGCAGCATATTTTTGAGCATTTCTTTGCCGGTAGCACTCTTCCCCATACGCTCTTCAATAGGAATTTGCCGCACGGTGTTAAAGAAATATCTATCCAAAAACGGCACGCGCCCCTCGAGCCCGTGCTGCATACCGGCGCGGTCTATTTTGAAGAGAAGATCGTCTGGTAGGTAAAGCGCTTGGTCATACTGAAGAGCCACAGTGTCTTCTGCCGCTATTGAGATACGCTTATGTATAAAAGTAAGTGCCTCATATGGCGGTGCAAGATTTTCATCAACTCGAACGAACTGCATATAACTCGCAACCGGATCGCGGTTGATTTTCGATTCAATACCCCGCTGTATGCGTTTGGGAAAGCGGTTTACAACAACCTTAGGCACTATGTGGAGATTCGAGCGTAAGTGCTGTAAATGCTTGTGCCGATGATACCCGCCAAAAAATTCATCTCCCCCCTCGCCCGAGAGTACCACCTTGTGTGTCTTGGCAACCGCACCAGAGAGAAATTCAGTGGGCACATAGGAGGTGTCGGCAAAGGGTTCGTCTATGGTCTCGAGCATTTTTCGCATTGAGGTGAGTGCATCAGTCTCAGTAAACTCTACATTCGTGAGCGTAACCCCAAGCTCTTTTGCTATCGCTTTTGCGTACTCATTATCTAAACGATTTGGGATATGGAGGAAAAAAGGCTCAGGATTAAAACCCAGTTCACGCGACTTTGCGAGTAGCAGTGTCGAGTCGATACCACCGGAGAAAAAGAGGCATACCGGCACGTCGGCTACATAATGCGCTCGGATAGAATCCTCGAGCGCCTTTTCTACTCTTTCTTGTGCTGTAGCTCCCTCATACGCAACCTCAGCTGCATATGGAAGTATAGGATCTTTATTTTCTCTTGATTTGCTTTCTAGATCATACACTCGCACTTCGCCTGGTAGCATCTTTTGAACTTCCAAAAAGGGCGTGTGTGGCGCGGGGATATATCCAAGCAAGAAGTATAGGTGGTGCGCAAAAATGTCTTCGACGTAACCATATTTTTTTAGCATTGGAGCGAGCGCGCGCAGTTCTGAGGAAAAAGCGATTTCTTTTGTACCATTCACCTCTTTCTCAAATATATACAGCGGTTTAATACCAAACGGATCGCGCGAAAGTACCAGCTCGTGCGTCTTGCCGTGGTAGAGCGCGAGCGCCCACATGCCGCGCAGTTTATACAGAAAGTCAGCCCCTTCTTTTGCATATCCGGCCGCTATAACTTCAGTGTCTGAGCCACTGGTGAATTGGCAGCCTTTCGCCTCAAGCTCGCGGCGTAGCTCTTTAAAGTTATATATTTCGCCATTAAATACGATCTCCACATCGCCCACCGCCATCGGCTGATGCCCGCGCGGGGAGAGGTCTTGAATCGCAAGGCGCTTATGCCCCAGCGACACATGCGCATCTTCAAACACGCCCACGTCGTCAGGGCCACGATGCGCTTGGCAGCGGTTCATTTCTTCGATTACACCTTTCGTGGTTGTCCCGGCGATGCCACACATATCTCTACTGTATCAAAAAAGTGGCTAAAAAACGCATCGACCGTGAGATACTCGACGAACACTTGGCGAGCTAGCTCTTGGCGCTCGCGCCACTCTTCCTCACCCAGTGCCTTATAAAACTCGCTAATATAGCGAGGAGTTTCATCGACCTTGTCCATAGGCACACGCACCATAATTTTTGTGTAGTCTATATGCTGCTCAAACGGGAGTACCATGTCAGTATCCACCACGACCGGTATGCGCCCCATCGAGAGCGCCTCAAGAAAGCGATTAGAGTGGTTGCCATCTCCTTTGGGTGCCAGCACAAAATCGGATTCTTTAATGCTCTGAATAAAATCCTCTCGCGCTATTTGTGGAGAAACTTCAATCGTGCGCAGGGCGCCTGAGAATGTGTTGCGCACGATAAATAGTGTCTTCACGAGAGTGGAGTTACTGCAGGCTCGCATCATCCACTGGCGCCAAAAAATGCCACGGATACGCGCTCGCTCATTTGGTTTCAAAATGCCAAGACTTTCATATTTCAAACGTCGCAGCCATGAGGCAACTCGCTCACGAATAGAGTTAAACGCCGCTCGGCCACAAAACGATACAATGGGCACTTCTTGTTTTACTCGGAGTGCGAAATGTTGCGCACCCAAATCTTCAGTAAGCGTTGGCATCACTACATCATTTGACTGTATGTGCGAGCGATACACCGAGAGCCGCACCACCTTCACCCGCGGGTCAAATTGTAGAGAATCACTATGGTCGCCCAACGAAAACAGTATGACCGGTATAGCAAGCCGCTCCCCCAGGTCTGCGTACCTCTTGATATACTCGCGCGCCACATCATCAAGTCGCAAGAAGTTATGCGGCAGCACAATCGCTCGAGCCAGCTCAGGCGATACAAACTGTACCTGTTTGACTAAAAAATCTAGAGAGAGATTTTCTTTAAACAACGTCCGAGCATGTGACTGTTCTGGATACTGCACATAAAATCCTTCAAACAACTCGTGGGACTCCAGCGGCTCTGGGCTATAGATCGGCATAGCAACTTAGAGACCGCGCAGCAGCGCCAGACACTCAGATGCAGCCAGTGGCCAGGAAAACTTCTTTGCACGCTCGTATCCCTTATGTATGAGATCAGTGCGCACAGTATCGTCAAAAAGAATTTTCTCCATAGCGTCACTAATTTCTTCCACACTAAAAGGATCTACAAGAAGTGCGGCGTCGCCTGCAACCTCTGCCATTGAGGAGATTTTCGAAGTAAGTACCGGCACACCAAGACTCATTGCTTCAACCGGCGGCATACCAAACCCTTCATTAATGGAAGGGAAAACAAACCCTGTAGCATACTTGTAGAGCGAGTACAGTTTTTCGCTAGTAACATACCCGATAAAAAAGACATCTTGAGCGAAGCCCGCCTCCTCCAGAGCTTGCAGCATGCTCGCGTGATACTCTCCTCCATAATCTCCTGCAATAATTAACTTAACCGCAGAAGGTCGTCTTTTTTTGAGCGCTATGAAAGCAGCTACAATGCCGTGCACATTTTTTCTATATTTTACTTTGCCTGCAAAAAAGAAATATGGGCGCATAGTCTCATCAATAGGTGCCGCCACATCTTTAAACCGACTCAGGTCCTGAAAACCGTCATAGATAACCTGAACCTTCCCTACTGGTACACGATAAAATTTCAAGATATCACGCTGGGTTGATTGAGATGCGGCTATGATTTTGCTTGCCCGGGCAACACAAACAGGCATAAGTATGTTGTCGCGCAAAAACGAGCGTGTCCTGTCTCGCAGACCCTTTGGTGTAATATTTTGGCTCGCTAACTCTTGGCAGACCAACACCGCTTTTGTATGACGTGGGAGCCACAGAGGCAACAGTGGTGCAATGAATAGCAGCGCATCTACCTGCTTTGAGAAACGGAGAAAATAAAAAAATTGTTTTACAAACCCCTTTGGGATAAGTATGTTGGTAAATGGCCCTGGCAGTAGTTCGCGATTAACTGGTTTGGTTGAATACACCACCAGCTCATCCCCTGCTGACTGCGCGGCTATATTTTTTATAAACTCCAATACCACATACCCCATGCCTGAGGCGTGTGACTCTTCGTATGGCTCAGCGACAAATCCAATTTTCATACCAGCGTTATACGTACTTAATAAGTAGATCTTTGTTTTCCTCTATCCAGGCAAACATAGCATCAAAACCTTTTTCAAAGGGAGTTTCCGGGCTCCACCCCAACTTTTCTTGTGCTTTTCGTACATCTGAAATGTACACCTTTTGGTCGCCAGGTCGCCAGTCGCTGTGCGTATAGACAACTTTTTTGCCAAGCCGCTCCTCCAAAAAAGCAACAAACTCCAAAAGTGAGAGGGTGTGTGTCGGTCCTCCACCCATGTTAAAAATCTCACCGCCGCTCGTCTCTGGCCGATCAAGAGCAGCTTGCATCGCCGCGACCAAGTCTGACACGAAAAGTATGTCGCGAACTTGCTTACCATCTCCAAAGAGAGTGATTGGTTTGTCAAAAAATGCAAGCATGGTGAGGTACGCTACCCACCCCTGGTCGACTATGCCAAATTGATTTGGCCCATATATACACGACTGTCGAAATACGGTGGTGGGAAAATTATACATTCGCGCATAGTCATGCACATACTGGTCGGCACTCCCCTTTGAGCAACCGTAGGGGGAATGGAAATCGAGTGGGAGTGACTCAGGCACACCATGCACTAAGTCGGTGTACACATAGCGAGTCTCCTGCTCACTGATACCCACCTGCTCCATACCTCCATATACTTTATTTGTTGAGGTAAACAAAACGTGCGGTTGCTTTTTTGCGGCACGAGCCGCCTCGAGCACATGTAGTGTACCCAGCGCATTTGAGCGAAAATCAAACAAAGGGTCAGCTACTGACGTCGTTACCGCTACTTGTGCTGCGGCATGGATAATAGCGTCAAACGCATACTGATCAACTATCTCGGCGAGCCTCTGAGCTTCATGAGACACGTCAAGAGAAGGGAGGATGGTTATAGAGTTTTTTTCAAGCAATGCCTTGTTCACTTCTGACCCCTTACGTGAAAAGTTGTCGGCAACCACAACCGTGTGCCCCTGTGCTGCAAATGAAAGGGCGGCATTTGCGCCGATAAATCCACAGCCCCCCGTAATGAGTATTTTTTTGTTCATCGATACAGATAGTAGCAAATCAAACAGAGTTGGGCTACTCGGCAAGATTCATAAGAATTTTAGGGATGAGTTTTTCGAGTGAATGTTCCTCGACTACCTTATTCCGCAGGGTGGCAACTATTGCGGGGCGGTCTGGGCGACTCAGGAATTTTTGCAGCATATCAGCAGCTCTGGTTGCATCCCCTAGCACATATAACCCATGCGGCTCAAGTAACGTTGCAAACTGCGGGTTCGTTGCAAGAAGCGGCACGCCAGCCGCCAAAGCCTCCAACCCTGCCTTATCCATATTGCCCGTAGCGCCAAAATTAAGGGCAACGTCTTGTGTGCGCAAAAGCGCAGGCAACTTGTGGTACTTCACCGCTCCCACCAGATGCACCTTGTCTCTGTAGGGACGCTCCTGTATCGCTTTTTCAAACTCCTCTTTATATGTCCGCTCCTGTGCGGTCGTCGCCTCGCCTACCACAGTAAACACAAACTGCTCATTGCGCTCGTGGAGCACGTCGAGTGTCTGGAGCATTTCGAGCAGATGCTTACTTGCAGCTATACGCCCTGCGGTAACTATGCGCAACTCAGTACTCTCGGTGTGAATGTCTGGTTTAAATAGCGCAGTATCAATACCGTGCCCGAGCACACACACTTTTGGTGTGGCGATACGAAAACTGTCTTGCGAAACAGTAAACACGCGGTTGAGAAATCGCATCGCGTAACGCAATTTACGGGTCACGCTTTTATGCGCGTACCACAACCCAATAGGCTTATGCCAGCGCTTCCACAGGCGACCGCCGAGCACAACATACTCCGGATTCATGTGCACCAAAACCGCATCATAGTGCTCACGATATTCCCATATGTAACGCAAAAACCGGTAAACCCGGGTCAGTCGCCATGTATCATACTCTTTACCCAGTGAGAGCACTCGTACATTGTGCGGCAGCTCGTGTACCCCCTCGCGCAAGCATATGACCACCACCTCTTCGCAGTGCTTTGCAAACTCTTCTATCCATCGATGAAAAAAGCCGAGGTTTGAGTCCCCCTTGTCGACGACTTGGGTGCAAAGTAAGAGTCGCATACTATGCCTTTACCCTACTTGAGAGGAGACTTTCGCGCCAGAGGAGCGCCCACTCCTTAGCGGTTGGTAAGTGGAGAAAGAGGGTCCCAGCGCGATGATGCTCTAACACATCTACAACCGCCTCGGCAAGTTTTTCACGCTCAACCACTATCGCACCTGCCTCACGAGCCACCCCAACATCAGGAGCGACGACCGGTACACCAGCAGCAAGCGCTTCAACCATACTCGCGCCCCAACTTTCATGCTGCGATGTGCATAGTAGTACGTCTGAGGTTTCTAAAAAAGGGACAATATCTTCCTGCCACCCAAGAAGCTCTATAGCAGCAACGCCGCGCACCCTGGCTTGCACCATCTCCATGAGCGAACCGTCGCCGAGCATGCGTAGCCGCGCATCAGGTTTTGCTTTCAGCACCTCTTTAAAAATATCTAAAGCAGCAAGAGGATTTTTTTCTTCCTCAAGGCGACCAACCCACAAGACCGTTGAGTGCTCATGAGGACGCCGGACCACCGCGCCCACTTTTGAAATCTCTACATATACCGGGAGTACGGTTATAGGAGCTTTCGTACCAGTGCGTTCAACTTGTTTTTTAATTTTTTCTGACACAACACGGATAGTATCTGCACGACGCAGCACTACCCATGCAACTAGCCGTTTCAGGAGCGACTGGCCACTGATGTCAGCGTGCACCTGTACATTTAGTTGAGTGCCGATACGTTTTGCGACACGCGATGCAAAAAGTCCACGCCAAAACGGATCTTGCACGGTTATAACGTCATACGCACCCTCAGGGATGGTGGGTTTTGTGTTTTCTTTGCCCCAGTACACCACTACAAAAGCATCAACCCACCCCGCTTGCAGGTCATAACGTGGATTACCTGGTACAAATTTTTTATCTCCGGTGATAACTAAAACTTTCATAGCGTTTGCAGGAGTGTGACTAATTTTTGGACCGTGACTTCGACCGAGAACGCCTCTGCTCGCCCTTGAGCGGACTCTGCACGTTCGCGCGCCGCTTGAGGGTTGTTGTACACCTCAACAAGCGATCGATGGAGCGCTTCATCATCCTGAGGCGGGATGAGTTGGCCATCAACTTTGTCGCGGATAAGCTCTGGGTTACCCCCAACCTTTGTTGCTATAACCGGAGTACCAAGAAGCATCGCTTCAACTAGCGCATGGGAGAGCCCTTCATAGGTTGAATTGAGCACATACACATTTGCTGCTTTAACCCAGGAGAGCGCCTCCTCTCGAGGCAACTCACTCGCCAAGAAAAACTGCCACCCAGGCTCTTTTGCAACAACGCGCTCAATTGCATCAAAGTGCTTCCAGGGCACTTTGCGCCCCGAACTAACTACCAAAAACGGTGCGAAACTTTCGTGTGGCTCGATGTGAGATGGTGTCGAGACACTACTATATATAGTATGCACCCTTTCTTGCTGTGCTACCGGTAACCACTGACGCACCAGGTGATTCATATAGTCACTTGGAGTGACAACGAGAGCAGCCCTGCGCACAACGCTTTTTTGAATCATGCGCACACACTCAACTCGCCACCCATATTTTTTTGTCTGAAACGCATCTAACTCGGCCTCTACACCCCACCGCTGTCTCCCCTGCTCCCACGCATAGTCGCCCGGGATGCGCACCATATACTTTTTGCCGGCTATGCGTGCTGCAAGACTTGCCGGCAGACCAACGCTTACCGCATCTTGCGCGTACACAACGTCAACATGTTTCGCAATTTGAAGACACTTCCAAAAGTACACAACATGTCGTACACCAGGCGGCGTCCACCAGCGAGCAAACCGAGCAACCCGAAAGGGCAGCACGGCCACCTCAACCCCGCGTCGGGGGAGCTCCTCTTCAAGCTGTTTGGTGTACGTTGCTGGCCCACCAATCTCTGGAGGGTACAGTCCTGTAGCAAGGAGTACTTTCATATCTGTATATTGTAAACCAGCGGTTCAAAAACTTTTTCTTGCATATCGTGCGCGATAGTGTCCCAGCTATATTTTTCTTCGACCATACACTTAGCGTTTTGCACAACTCTCTCTACCTCTTTGTGGTGCTCAAGTATATACTGCACCCGCTTTGCAATTTGCTCTGGCGAATCGCTATCTACCGCAAAACCCGTTGGCTCCACACCAGGGTTACGTGTCGGATCAAACAAAAAATCACCAATACCGCCCACCTGGGTCGCAATAACCGGCACCCCCGCTGCCATCGCTTCGATAAACGAGTTCCCCATCCCCTCGGAGCGAGAAGGGCGCACAAATATGTCTGATGCGCGAAGCGCGTATGCCACTGCGGTGTTTTTAATCTCTCCACAAAAATGTACGCGGTCTTGCAGTCTCAATGTATTCACCAAACCTCGCAATTCTTTTTCTTTTTCCCCTTTACCAAAAATAGCAAAGTGTACTTCTTGTGGCAGCAAAGCAACCGCCCTAATGACAGTGTCTATTGCATTTTTCTCTACCAAACGAGAGGTGGTGATGAGCATGACCGTTTTAGGTACAATCTCTAGATCATGTTGATTCCTCCAATAAGCAACCCTCTCTTGTGTTTGTTCACCTACAATTGAAAACCATTTTTTAGAATCAAAGCCCTTTGCATTAAACCCATTTGGAATAATTACAACCTCTTTTGAGTATCCCAAACGCTTCGCCCAACCACTCAAATGAATTGAAATGGTGGTAACCATATTTGCGTGTTTAAAACCATATGTAAGGAGGGGCACAAATGGGCGGATGTACCAACGTTCAAACACATACTCAAACGGGTCGCCATCTTGCAGTGTCACAACATAGGGTGCACGCAGCCCGAGCAGACGAGCTACAAGAGTTGGAAAGAGCATAAACGTCATCATCGCCCACACCGCACCAAACTTTTTTTCAGTATGCAATTTTTGAGCTTTGCGCGCCGCACCTACTACAAAGAATATTTTTGATAGGTACGCAAAGTGCCCCATACCAAATACTGCGGGCACTCGGTGCACCATAACGTTACCCAATTTTTCCTCCTTTTTGTCATGGCGCGAAAAACGCAACGTCACTACATGAAACTCAAAGTCAGAGAGCCTATCGGTAATCTCCTTGATCGCGATCTCTGCCCCGCCCACGTGCGGGTGATACGCGAGAGAGAATATGAGAATACGCTTGGTCATTACTCCTCTATTGTAAACGCTTCTGAGCCCAAAAGGTTACCCTGTTCACGAGCCCGTAGCCAGAGATACCACAGGGCCGACACCCCCAACAGGAACAAGCCCACAGCCCCAAGAGCCCAAGCTGCCACCCCGTGCGGCAAACCAATTTTGGACAACAGTGGCGTGGCTGCTGCAGAGGTATCTTTTATGTATGATGACTTTTTACTACCAGCGGTAGTTGTCTGAGCACCTAAGGAGCTCGCTATGGTTTTAGTAGTTGCTTTGCTTGAAACTTTAGTAGCTGCACTCGTGGCAGATGCGCTTGATGCTTCTTTTGGCTGTAGCGGCTCTGTATGAGCCGTACTGCCTGGGTTGGGCGCGCCAACTACAAGCACACCTCCCTCGCGATGGAGCGTATTACCATCTCCCGAAGCCCCAGCGTTTGGATCATACGAGACACTATCTATCGCTTGGGACTTTGCGTCCTTCAGTGTAATAGTTTCTCCTTTCTTGGATGCAAAAGAGAATGCGCTTTTTAAAAGTGTCCCGCCGTATGTTGGAAATTGTGAGAGAAAGGTTTGCGGATCGCTTGCTACTACCACGCTTGCGCCCACAGCCAACGTTGTGGTGCCCGACGAGATGATTATTTTATGATTCGCTCCACCTTCATTAATTTTATAACCTTCAAGAGAGACCGCGGCGTCGCCAACGTTCGTAAGCTCGAGCCACTGACTTCCCGCATTTGCGCCGGGCGGGTCGTACATGATTTCAGTAATTTGCACTGCTGCGTGAGTGGTGTGTGGCAACAGCACTAATGCTAGTAGAAAAGCAGGAAAAAAGAGGGTTGGACTTGGCCTTAGCCCTGCCTGCCGGCAGGCAGAGGCCCGGAGCGCACTCTTTTTTCCTGTTTTTCTACTGTGCCTCCCCCACATCATCAACCGCGAGCATACTGCGCAAGCGCTCCTCAGGCAAGCCAGCTGGCTGGCGCTCTTGTTTAGGTGTTGATTTAGATATTGACGGCACCTCTTCTTTTTTTGGCCCCTCCTGTTCTTGTTTACGCTCCTGTGTCAATCGATTAAGAGTCGATTTTAAATCGGGTGCTGGCTTTACATGCTCATGGTGCAGCGTTTGCTCACGACGTGGTTGTTGTGGCCGTGCAGTTTGCTCGCGAGATTCTACACGCTCGGGCCGTAGTGCCTTAAGCGCATCACGCAAGCTATGCGCTCCTTCAAGCGGTGGCTTATCGAGAGGTTTATCAGTCGTGTCGCGAACAGTATCATTTTGAGACACCCGTCGTTCAGGTGCCGGAGGAGCCGAAGTGCGCAACTCCTCAGCTACCTGCTGGCGAGGAGCGCGAGGTTCTTCTGCCTGAATTTCAGGTGCCACTGCGTACGTATGCTCGCGCGCAACGCGCTCCTTAAGTTCTTGAACGGGCCGCGGGTGTACTGAGCGATTGTCCTCACGGCGCGAGACTTCTCGCACAGGACGTGACTCGCGCATTGGTGATTCACGCACTGGCACCACCTCAGCGCTTTCGATGCGGCGCTCGGGGCGCTGCTCTCGGGGCGTATAGCTTCCGCCTCCGTTTCCTGTAGCCCTACCGTACGCTGGTTTTGGTTTTGGTGCTGCTTCAGGCACTGGGTCGGATTCTTGCCACTTCTTCATCGCCTCCTCCACCTCAACTCGAGGTTTACCAAACTGAGTACGCGATGCAGCAATCACCTGGTGCACATGTTTTTGCGGCGGCGGGTCAAAGGGTGGCAATGTTGTAGCACTAAAAGGCGGCGACCCCACGCCGTCGATCATGAGCGTAAGATAAATTTGGGCAAAGCCAAGATTTACCAAGTCGGTTTGCGAAAACTGTGGCTGGAAAATAGTTTCAAGCACCTCAGCATCAAACGGTCCCACCCGAAACGCTATCGTAGTGCCCACGTTGCCAAACACCGCATCGCGCACCTCCTCCTCCATCTGTTCGACATACTGGTGGGCAATGAGCAGATTCAATTTGTATTTACGTGCCTCAGAGAGAATGTCGGCAAAGCTTTGGTTCGCAAAATTTTGGAACTCGTCGACGTAAAAATAAAAGTTTGGCAAATTTGCGAGCGTGCTCGCCGACACATCGGCCCGAGACATGGCAGCAAGATAAATTTTGGTCACGAGCATAGAGCCCAAAAGCGTTGCGTTTACTTCACCCACTCGGCCCTTGGAGAGGTTCATGATGAGAATCTTCTTCTCGTCCATAACTTTACGAAAATCGAACGATGACTTTGCTTGCCCCACAATATTTCGGATGAGCGGGTTGCTCGTAAATTGCCCGATTTTATTTTGAATTGCGGGTGTTGCGTCTTGGGTATAGCGGTCGGTGTAATTTGCAAACTCTTCGACCCAAAACGACCGCACAATAGGGTCTGAAATGTTCTCGACCACCTTCTTGCGAAACGCCTTGTTGATGAGCATACGGTTAACATCCAACAAAGTTGAGCCTTCATACTCCAAGAGTGCAAGCAGGGTGTTGGAGAGAATGTACTCCATACGGGCGCTCCACGCGTCCACCCAAATCTTGCGAAACGCAGCTAAGAGACCTGAGACTACCAGGTGGCGCTTGTCATAGCCCACATCCTCCATGACATTAAACGCCACTGGGTACTCCATATCAAAAGGAGCAAAGTAAATAACATCTTTTATGCGATGCTCAGGCACATACTCAAGTAAGCGGTCAGCGGTAGAGCCGTGTGGATCAATAAAAGCCATCGCTTCACCATTGCGAATATCTTGGATAGCCATATTCTCCAAGAGCGTCGACTTGCCCATACCCGTCTTACCAATGACATACATGTGGCGCGCACGATCGCGCCGTTTAATACCAAACGGCGTTTCCTTACCGCGCGCGTCGGTTTGAGCAAAGTAGGTGATCTTGTTAGGATCTTCGTGCATCAGCTATCAGTATAGCATCGCGCCCAAAGTTACTATGAACGCAACTCCGTGTGTTCAGTGTTTTCAACAAAGGGGCGGCTTTCGGGCGAGGTAGTGTGGCCCGAGCGCGTCAGCAACTGCCCGCGCAGCAAAAATCCCAAAAGCATGACTCCCAACCCGAGCAGAGATAGCACAACAACCTTCCAGCTATCAGGAATACCAAGTTGTGGGGTCAGTACCACCGCAAGCCCAAGTATTATGACACCCATTTCTTTTGACATAGGAAAAGTGTACCACTAGGCATCGAGCCCCTCAACTATGACAACAAACTCGCCGCGGATGCGGTCGGGGTTAGTTTTGAAGTGTTCGAGGACTTCATCAATCGAACCAACCACATGCTCTTCATATATTTTGGTGAGCTCGCGAAAGGTGCCCACACGACGTGGCTTGCTCTGCGTAGCCTTGGCAAAGGAAGGGTCGCCGAGATGTTTTTGCAGCGACTCGAGCGCTTTCATGATGCGGTGCGGCGATTCATAAAAAACACTTGCACGCCCACTCGCTCCAATTTCCTTAAACAGAGTTTCTCTCCCCTTCTTCAGTGGCAAGAACCCATAAAACGTAAAAGATGCTGCGCGTAAGCCTGATACTGAAAGCGCTGCCGCAAGCGCTGAAGGACCCGGCACCACTTCAATCTCGGCGGGAAAAAAGTTTTCAGAAGCAAATGGTCTGGCCCCGGGACCGCTCACCTTGGCGGTCCCGGGGAGATCCGAGGACCTTTGCGGAAGAAAACTTTTTTCCCGTATTTTGGATACCAACTCGAGCCCGGGGTCGGAGACACCCGGCGTACCGGCGTCTGAAACAAGGGCGACATGTTTACCCTCTTGAAGAAGGGCAATTATTTTTTCAAACCCTCGCTCACCACTTTGCGCACTAAAGCTAGTCGTGGGTGTGTGAATATCAAAATGCGTGAGGAGTTTTTTGGTCATGCGCGTATCCTCGCATGCTACCACATCTGCCTCCTTCAAAATGCGCAGCGCGCGCAGCGTAATATCCTCCAAGTTGCCAATTGGCGTTGCTACGACCGAGAGTTTTCCCTGCCCTGTTTCGTTCATACAGGCACCTTAGCACAATTTGACATAAAAAGTAAGAAGTGTCAGTATATCCTGCAGTACAACAGTTCTTGGAAGGATACTACGGTGTCTGACTCAATTTCCACTAACTACAGCGTTTTGCGTAATGCAGTATTACACAGAGAGCCGTTTAATGGTCGCTGCTTCCAAATCCTTTACTTTGGGAAAAGATTTGGCCATAACTCTGCTGCAAACTGGTCGTTGAGAGGAATATCACTAACGCACACGAACGCAGAACTAGCTGAGCGTTTACAAGTAATTTGTGAGGAACTCGAACTTTCGGGGATATTCGCTCCAACTCCAAGTTTTAACGCAAATCACTCGCACTGGAACAGGCTGATACATGCTATTGAAATTGCTCCGAGAAAATACGTCTACCGTAACCCAACGGAACCCGCAGACGTTATCACCATCTCTCCCAACCAGGCGATGATGATTAGCCCGGGCAACTGTACCATCATGGTTGCTCGCAACAACATCAGCAAAAACTTGGTTGTCGCGCACCTCTCACGAAACGGTTGCATCGACATGGGCGAAATTATGTGCAATAAACCTTCGCTCTTGAATGGCGGAGTTGTTTACACCGTCCTGCAGACGCTTGGAGTAACGTCAGACCCTTCAAATCTACAAGTATGGCTTTATGGAGCTCCAAATCGATTCTTCCACCCACAGAATGGAGACTTGAAGGAGGTAAACGACAAAATCTACAAATGGGTGCTAGAACGTGTTGGAAAAGATCATCCCCAACTGCCGAGCATCCTTCCTCTTGAGGAAAAAGGCTTCTCGCTTAATCTTCCCCATCTGGCAGCGGCGCAATTAGCGGGCGTTGGTGTGCCTCCAAATAATATCCATCTTGATGATGCTTATTGGAAAAACGAAGAGCTTGTGTGGCTCGAAGGAAGGCCTGGCGCACCACGCAACCTATGTATCGTGGTAAACCGATTCGCCTACTGATAGCATGAAACTGCCGGCCCCCGACTTCGGGGTGCCGGCGCTTTTTCTTTTATAAGGAGGCGGTGGTAGTATGCTCATATGCAGTACAAGAAGGCTCATTTTATAGGCATCGCCGGTAAAGGCATGAGCGCCACGGCGCTCCTTTTGCGCCAAATGGGGGTCGAGATTAGTGGCTCGGATGCTGGTTTTTATCCGCCTGTGAGCACCTATCTCCAAAACGCAGGCATCCTGTTTAGTGAAGGATACAAGGCCGAGAACATTCCCCCAGATGCGGACATTATCATCATCGGCAAAAACGCCAAGCTTGTGCCTGAAGAAAACGAAGAGGTCGCAGCCGCTTTTGCATGGCAGGCGGGCCTGCCCGCCATACGGCGAGTCAAATCATTTCCTGATATTTTAGAAGAGCTCACACGCAGCAAAGAGACCCTAGTGGTCGCGGGCTCGTACGGCAAGTCGACCTCAACCGCGCTTTTAGCGTGGTGCCTCAAAGAGGCTGGCAAAGACCCGAGCTATTTTATTGGCGAAGTAACCAAAGGGTTTGAGCAGTATGCCCACCTTGGGCAGGGCAATGTATTCGTACTTGAGGGTGATGAATATCCATCCGCCAACTGGGACCCGACATCAAAATTTTTACACTACAACGCCAAAAATGTGCTGCTGACCTCGGCGACGCATGACCATGTGAACGTGTATCCCACGCACGAAGACTACCTGAAACCATTTCGCCAACTCCTTGCTTCCCTACCAAAAGACGGGCTTTTGGTCGCCAGCACAGAGCGGTTTGCAGGACAACTTGCGAGCGAGTGTGCTGCGCCAACAATTTCTTATGGGCTGACCACCGGTCAGTGGCACGCTGCAAACATAGTCCACGACACCACAACCACATTTGATCTTATGCACGAAGATGAAAAAGTGGCGACGTTTTCAACCACCTTACTTGGTGACCATAATATCGAAAATATTGTTGGCATCAGCGCACTACTCCTCACCAAAAAACTCCTTACCCCACAAGAGCTTGCGGAAGGTGTAGCGAGTTTTCAAGGCGTAAAGCGCCGACTTGAGCTCTTGTCGCACTCACGCGTGCCAGTGTACGAAGGTTTTGGTTCATCCTACGAAAAAGCGCGTAGCGCCATGGAGGCGGTTGCGAAACACTATCCTGGCCGTCGCCTTGTCGTCATCTTTGAGCCGCACACCTTCTCTTGGCGTAATCGCGACGCTCTGGCGTGGTACGACAGTGTATTTAGAGAAGCTGCAAAGGTCTATATCTATGAGCCTGCCTCGCAGGGCGCTGCGACGCACGCCCAAGTAACACAAGAGGAGATAGTAGAGCGCGTCCGTGCTGCTGGGCTAGACACCACCGCCATACATGATGAAACGAGTGCTCTTGAGTTACTTCGAAACGATCTGAAAGCTGAGGATGTTATACTGCTGCTCACTTCGGGTGATTTGGGCGGTTTGATAGTAAGTACACCAACATTAGTAGAAGAGTTATTCCCTCTAGCAGAATGAGATTCTTTTCCAGTGAAGTTGCTCACAACTACAGCACCTACACGTTTGCCTACGCACAGTATGCCAAGCTTGAGCCCGGCGACCACATAAGCGAAGCATACGCAAAAGGCTACCTCCCCTACAGCGGATCAAAAGGCGCGCAACATCTCCTGTATATGGCGCGCAGCGCCCGAGTGCTTCTTACAGAATTTCATCTTACGAGCGAGAACCGCCGTATTGCAAAAAAATTTGACGGTCGTTTTGCCAAAGAGCGCATCGCGCTTGCGGTTTTTGAAGCTGACGAAGCATTTTATACGTTTTGCCTCGACTATTTTAAAAATCGCCATGGCAGCGCCACTATGCCGCGCGAGCGTTTTGAGCACATCCTTCACAGTGGGTGTATTTCGCACATTATCACCTATCGATTTGAAGGTATGCCGGTGGCCTACGTGTTTGAAATGCGTGAAGGCACAGCTGCACATTATTGGTTTTCTTTTTATGAGCTCTCACTTGTACAGCAGTCACTGGGGCTATGGCTCATGCTCGACTGCGTCCGAGAAGCGCACGCAGATGGATTAGAACACTACTACCTTGGTACGGTGTACGGCGAAAAAGCTCTCTACAAAACAAACTTCGAGCCCTTAGAGTGGTGGGATGGTAGCGTATGGCAGCATGATATAAAACTCTTGCGTGAGCGCGGGCACAGCGACAGCAGCCGTATCGTACAGCTTATGGACTCGTGGAAAAAGCACGAGAGCTTCTTTTAGTAGTGCTCGATATACTCCTCGAACTTCTGCATCACATCTTTTGTAATAGGCCCCGGCACACCAGCACCAATGGTATGGTCACCGAGCTTCACCACTGGCACAACGTCTTTAAAGCTCGAGGTAATAAACGCCTCATCCGCGGCTAGAGCTTCCTCGATAGTAATATCACGCTCTTCGGTTGGATATACCTTGCTCGCCACCTCAAGGGCAACCTTGCGCGTGATGCCGCCTAGTATGTTTTCTTTTGGTGTTACCACTGTGCCATTTTTAACGATAAAAAAGTTACTGGTCGCCGCTTCCAGCACCTTACCCTCTGCGGTGTACAAAATTTCAAGCGCGCCAGCTTTTTTGCGCTCTGCTTGCAAAAGCACCGCCTGGATATAGTTAGTTGTCTTTAATTTTGGGAATTGACGCTGATGGTCAAACAGCATGAGCGAGCAGCCCTCAGTAAAATATTTTTGATCGAGTGGTACAAACTCCTCAACCAAAATATAAAACGTTGGTTTCGTGCCATCATATTCAATACCACCAATCGCTTCACCACCAGTGAGAATGAGGCGCACGACCGCGTCTTTGTACCCATTGCGCGTCGCCAATTCGAGGATCACTGTTTTAATCTCCTCAGCGCTTGCAGGAATAGTGAGGAATAACTCTCCTGCCGAGCGCACGAAGCGCTCCATATGATCTTCAAATCGAAACGGCGTACCATTTCGCACGACCAACGCCTCGTATATTCCAAACCCGCGCAAAAGCCCAACATCATACACACCCACCCTCGCCTCACTAAGTGGCACAATTTCTCCGTTTAGATAACAAAAGGCTGGTTTCATTCCCTAGTTATACACGATTTTTAGTGGGCATGGGGAGGACGC
Organism: Patescibacteria group bacterium; assembly: GCA_030916835.1. Classification (GTDB taxonomy): domain Bacteria; phylum Patescibacteriota; class Minisyncoccia; order Phycocordibacterales; family SBAW01; genus GWA1-54-10. The sequence goes on from JAUPWA010000054.1 coordinate 20,173, forward strand.
GACCTGCCTGCCGGCAGGCAGGACTCCCAAGGATTGCTCCGTATAATTTTAAACTGAGTGGGCATGGGGAGACTCGAACTCCCAAGGATTGCTCCATACGCTTCTGAGACGTACGCGTATACCAAATTCCGCCACATGCCCAACGGGCACACTATAGCAAGGTACGCTTCACGAAGCTAGCGGAGCCGTGTACTATCGAGGCATGAAAGCTTACAGGGGAGTTGCTGCGTTTGGATTCATCTGTATATTCCTTGCGATTGCAGGATTGTTGGTGCCGCAAAACAGAAGCGCACCTGTAGACATAGCTTCTTACGCACTCTCGTCTCAGGCACCCCTCACACTCATCACTGAACCAGAAAAAGGGTACACATTCATTGTCGACCAGATAGCACAAGCCCAAAAAAGTGTCGATCTTGTTATATATAAAATTGAAGACCCTAAAGTGCTCCAAGCACTCGTTGACGCACACAATCGCAACATTTCAGTACGAGTCATGCTTGAAGATATAACTGCATTTGGTAAACGCCCCAATCAGACAGCGTTTGATTTTTTAGAACAACACCACGTACCTGTTGCCTGGTCGCCAAATCATTTCCCCCTCACCCATCAGAAGACACTTATATTCGACAGCAAGCGTGCGCTACTCATGACTTTTAATTTAACACCACAATACTACGCATCTAGCCGCGACTTTGCCATACTCGACGAAGATCCTAGCGATGTAGCAGCAATACAAGCAACATTTAACTCAGATTGGAGCAAGCGGAAAGAAATTACACAAATTGGTAACAATCTTGTCTGGAGCCCAGGCTCAGCACAAACGCTCATTTCTCTTATTGCATCCGCTTCAACAACACTCGATATATACAATGAAGAGATGGCTGATCCGCGCATAGTGGAAGCTCTTAAAGAAGCATCCGCGCGCGGTGTTTTAGTACGAGTACTTATGACCTACGCAACCTCATGGAAAGATGAGCTCGAAACCTTACGAGAAGCGGGCGTTATGGTACGAACATACGCTTCAAGCGCAAAGTTGTACATTCATGCAAAACTTATCATAGCAGATACCCACACGGTGTTTATCGGCTCAGAAAACTTTTCATCACAGTCACTCGACAGAAACCGTGAGCTCGGCATCCTTTTGGTACGCCCCGACATACTTTCTTCTCTAGAAACTACATTCGAGCATGATTGGCAGCACGCTCGTCCATTTACTCACTAAGCACAACAAACAGCTTATATTTGTAAGAACCGCTGTAGAGCATTTCTGTAGTCGTCCCAAATATCCAACACCTCAATTTCCTCTTTGCCTACCCATCGAATTTCTTCGACCTCATCTGGCGGCATAACAAGCTCGGCGTGATCATCGGTAAGCGTTGCCGCATATACAACAACAAAGTGCGGCTCATTCGTTTTCTTTAGCACAAAGGTGCCAATGTCTATTGGCGCGCCAACGCTCACATCGACACTCAACTCCTCTTTGAGCTCACGGGCCAAACCTGCGCGCGGCTCCTCTCCTGCGTGTAGGCGCCCACCGGGCAACTCCCACGTTTGTCGCCCATGATTACGCAAAAGCAAAATTTTTCCACCGTGTTCGATTATCGCCTTTTGCGCTACACGACCAACAAAATTTAGCGAATCATCTTCCATGTGCGGGCACTAGGGGTCGAACCTAGGACCTTTCGAGTATCAGTCGAATGCTCTACCAACTGAGCTATGCCCGCGAGTGAGGGTTACAAATGAAAGTTTACTTTCATTTGGCACGAACGAGCGGGGATATCGAGCAAAGCGAAGATATGTCCCGCATGAGCGCCATACTACCAAAAAAAATCCGTTATGCACAGACCCTCTAGAATTATATTGCTTTGCGGTATCTCAACCCTGTATAGTGATATTCTCTATTGATAATAAGAATATATTCATTAAAAAATGGACCACTCCACGGACGACTCGGGCATACGGCATGAATATCAAAATCAAAAAGCATGGGGCCTGCTTGCATCCATCGATTTGCATGTATGTGACCCCTCTCTTATTACCAATCCCGAAGCAATTGGCAGGTTTGTGGTCGAATTGTGCGAAAAAATTGACATGCATCGACATGGTCCTTGCCACATTGAACGGTTTGCCGATGGGGATCTTGAGGGCTACTCTATGTTTCAATTTATAGAAACATCATGCATTAGTGCGCACTTTGACGAAAAAATTGCAAACGCCGCCTATATCGACATATTCTCTTGTAAATACTTCAACCCGTTTTTAGCAGCAGAATTTTGCAAATCCTTCTTCCACGCGAAGGACTACGCCCTCACCCACACACTACGTAAATAACGCACCACAAAACACCCCGACTATTGGTTTGGGGTTTTCCGCCGGCTGGCGGATTTGTCACATCCTACTTCGCTCATATGAGCTTTCGTAGGGCAAGCGATCACAGCTTTGAACCTGTAGGAAAAAAGAAACACTGTTTCTCTTGTTCCATACATCTCCTCTCTCACGCATATGAGAGGATGTTGAGCGAATACAGTTTAGGATCAGTATTATCATCCTATATCACGAGTGAACGCGATATAATCGCCAATTCAGTTTTGTGCTCAATTGAGGCACAAAACGCAATCAATTTGAATTATTCCACGAGCAGCTTCCGCTAC
>JAUPWA010000055.1 GCA_030916835.1 Patescibacteria group bacterium
TAAGTGCCGACCAGGGCGCATGTAAAAAGACGAGCGCGCCAGAGAGGTCCCCTGCTTCAGGATGCTCTGGGTTCATGCGTGCATAGGCTGCTGCTTCAGTGGTGTGCGTTATTGCTTCTTCAAGGGCACGGTCTAGCGAGTGTGCAAGCACGGTTGCATCCACAGCAGTCATGAGTGGCGCGTGTACGCGCTTTTCGCCAAACAGCTTTGGCTCTTCCTGTTGAGATATATGCGCCAAGCCAGTAGCTACGCTACCGTTTTCAACATCAATAATGAGAAAGGTTTTACCCCTGTCTTCTTTGTGTGGTTTGTTGCGTGAAAAAAGCCCCATACACGCATTAGTATAGCGTACATTGCCGTGTACTTGCAGCTTAGTTATTCAAGCACTGCTCTAATTCTTCGGATACCGGCAGAAACCGCCTCTTCTTTAAGAATTTTAAAAGTTCCGGATTCTGAAAGCTCGCCAGTGTGGGTGACATGCGGCCCACCACAAAATTCTATTGAGTACACCTCGTCTAGTTGTGGATTCTCCTCAGTAGCATTCTTTGGTCCAACAGAGTACACAGAGACGCGCTCGGGGTACTTTGCGCCAAACTCGTGCTCTGCGCCAAGCTTCTCTGCATCCTCTTTTGCCATCTCGTTGCGTATAACCGGTAGATCCTCGGCGATTTTTTCGTTCACAATGCGCTCTACCTCGCGCTTTTGGTCCTCGGTCATCTTTTCCGGCCAAGAAAAGTCGATGCGCAAACGCTCTTGGGTAATGTTCGAGCCGCGCTGCTTTACGCCAGGGCCCAATACTATTTGCAATGCCTTTAGTAGGAGGTGGTGCGTCGTGTGGAGACGCGTTGTCTTCTCAGATGTATCAGCAAGCCCGCCTTTAAACTTCTGCTCGCTGCCAGCACGGGAGAGATCTTGGTGCTGCTTTAATAGCTCTTTAAATCCTTCAGTATCGATCTGCTTAATACCACGCTCCCCCGCCTCTTCGATGATGAGCTCAAGTGGGAAGCCGTAGGTCGTGACGAGCTGAAAGGCGTCTTTCGCAGAGATAGAACCATCGCCTGCAAAGCGGGTAAACTCCTTCATGCCGCGATGCAGTGTCTCGCGGAATTTATCTTCTTCGGCGCGGATAGCGTCTGAGTGATCCACCGTAAGCTCTGGGTACTGCTTTTGGTATTCCTGCATGACTACTGCATATACCGAGGCGAGCGTACCTATGGGGAGATTCAATTTATCTGCGTAGCGAACTGAGCGGCGGATAAGGCGGCGCAAGAAGTAGCCACGGTCTGCGTTCGAGGGCACCACGCCATCGGCCATAAGGAAACATGCCGAGCGCATGTGGTCAGCAATGACGCGGTAGGCTGCAGTGATTTTTGGGTCACTCCCATACTCAAACTCGGTGTGCTTTTGCAGCTCACTAATGATGCGCCACAGTGGCCCAACAAGGAAAATATCGGAAGAATTTTCAGAAACGGCGGCAATGCGCTCCAGACCACCACCAAAGTCGACATTTAATTTAGGAAGAAGACCAAAGGAGTCGTCTGCTTGCTCTGAGCCTGTCGAAGAGGCTTGTTTGATGTACTGCATAAACACTGAGTTGCCTATTTCAAGGAAGCGGCCGCAGTCACAGTTGGGGTGGCAGTGCTCGCCCCATGCAGAGTCATGCTCAACATCGGTAAATTCATAGAAGACCTCAGAGTCGGGGCCACCAGGCTCGCCTACCGGCATGTTTTCGGGCACACCAGCACGGCTCCACCAGTTTTTCTTAGCATCGTAGTAGAAGATGCGTCCCTGCCTACCGGCAGGCAGGCCCCATGACATACCTTTTATATAGCCGTCGGCTTCGGAACCTATTTCGACCACTTCAGCATCAACTCCAACTTGAGCAAAAAGCTGCTGCCAGATCTCTGTAGCCTCACTGTCTTTTGGGAGACCATTCTTTTCGTCGCCCATAAATGCGGTGACGTAGAGACGCTGTGGGTCCAAACCAATCTCTTTGGTAAGAAACTCGAAGAACCACGGGAGCTGCTCCTTTTTAAAGTAGTCGCCCAAGGACCAATTGCCGAGCATTTCAAAAAATGTAGTGTGGCGATTGTCGCCTACCTCCTCGATGTCACCCGAGCGAAAGCACTTTTGCGAGTCAGCGAGGCGCGAGCCTGAAGGATGATTCTTGCCTAAGAGGTATGGCACCAGGGGCTGCATGCCCGAACCGGTAAAAAGTGTCGTTGGGTCATTCTCGGGCACAAGGCTCGAGCTCGGGATAATCGTATGCCCCTGCTTTTTACAAAACGCCAAATACTTCTCCCGCACCTCATTGAGTTCCATATACACGAGCGTATCGTTTTTTTATAAAAAAAGAAAGCCCTTTAAACGCTATAAAAAGCTAATTTGTCAATATTTTACATCGGGGGTACTATCTGCTAATACCAGTCCATCTATGGGAGCAAAACAGCCAAAAACGACTTCTTGGGGATTTGACCTCAAGAACATAGATTCTTCGGTTCGTCCACAGGACGACTTTTATCGCTATGCAAATGGCGGCTGGATTGCTCGCAACACTATCCCCGAGGATGAGTCGCGCTGGGGATCATTCAATATTCTGCGCTTCAACACCGAGCACCAACTCCACGCCCTGGTGCTTGACATACTAAAGAAAAATAAGCATAAAGCTGGCTCTGATGAGCAGCTCATAGCCGACACGTACCGCTCAGCACTCGACCAAAAGCGTCGCAATGCGCTTGGCATCAAGCCACTACTCCCGACACTCGAGAAGATCCGCTCAGTCGCATCATTTAATGAGTTTGTAGCGGTCATGACGCATATGCACCGCGTTGGGGTGAGTGTCCCGTGGGAGTTTTATCTCGACCAAGACTCTAAAAATAGTTCAAAGTATTTACTCAACCTCACACAAGACGGTATCGGCATGCCCGAGCGAGAGTACTATCTCAGTAGCGCACAAGAGCACAAGCGCGTGCGCGACGCCTACGTGTTGCATATCGAAAAGATCTTGAAGCTCGCCGGCTACTCTCCTGCCAAAGCAAAAGAGGCCCGCGAGGTGGTGATGAAGATTGAGACCAAGCTCGCGAGCTTCTCGATGAAGAAGGAGGATGCGCGCGATACTGAAAAGACCTACAACAAATACACCATCGCCAAGCTACAAAAAGAGGCACCCGAGATAGACTGGAAGCGCTACTTCAAAGGCCTTGGTGCGGGCGAACTTAAAGAGGTAAACGTTGGCCAGCCAGAGTTTTTCAAAAAAGTAGCCAAACTGCTCGCTACCCTGCCCCTGTCTGAGTGGAAGCAGTACTTGGAGTGGCACGCTATTAATGAGCACGCAGGCCTCCTCTCCGAGCCGTTCCTACAAGAAAATTGGGATTTTTACAGCAAGACGCTCACCGGCGCTAAGCAAATGCGCGCACCCTGGCGCCGTGCACTTAGTGCAGTAAACGGGGTTGTTGGCGAGGCGCTCGGCAAAAAATATGTCGAGAAGCATTTTACTCGCGAGGCAAAGCGCCGCATGGAGGGGCTTGTTGATGACCTGTTTGAGGCATATGAAATCCGCATCAAAAACCTCGACTGGATGTCTCCCGCAACAAAGAAGCAGGCGCTAGCCAAGCTCCATGCGATGAATCGCAAGATTGGCTACCCAAAGAAGTTTGAGACCTACAAGGGGCTCGTTATCCGCCCAGATGACTTTTTTGGCAACGCGCTGCGCGCGACCGAGTTTTATCACAAGAAGGCCATGCGCCGGCTCAATCGCCCGGTCGACCGCGCTGAGTGGCTCATGACTCCACAAACAGTGAACGCCTATTTCCAATTTAATCTCAATGAGATCGTTTTTCCTGCTGCGATACTTCAGCCGCCGTTCTTCTTTGCTCAGGGTGACGACGCGGTAAATTATGGCGCTATTGGCTCGGTCATTGGGCACGAAATTAGCCACGGCTTTGACGACCAGGGCTCAAAATTTAATGCAAAGGGCAACATGCGCCCTTGGTGGACGCCGCAGGACCGTAAGCGTTTTGAAAAGAAGGCTGAGGTGCTCGTAAAGCAGTTTAATGGCTACAAAGTTGCCGATGGAGTCTCGGTCAACGGCAAGCTCACGCTCGGCGAGAATATCGCTGACCTCGCGGGGCTCGCTATCGCCTTTGACGCATTCCAAATTCGCCTCAAGAAAACAGGGCACAAAATTATTGATGGCTTTACGCCCGAGCAGCGCTACTTCCTTGGCTATGCGCAGTCTGAGCAAACCATTGGTCGCCCAGAGTTTGAAAAGATGGCGGCACTCATTGACCCACATTCCGCCTCAGAGCACCGCGTCAACGGCCCCGCCTCTGACCTTGAGCCATTCTACGAAGCCTTTAATGTCCAAAAAGGCGACAAACTCTACCGCGACCCTGCTAAACGAGCCAAGATTTGGTAGCTATCTCCAATCAATTGGCTTTTTGGAGTGGGAGATGAGGTAGGAGTTTGCTTTTGAAAACGGTTTAGAGCCAAAGAAACCATTGTAGGC
>JAUPWA010000056.1 GCA_030916835.1 Patescibacteria group bacterium
AACCGTAATCAATGTAAGTTTTTATTGGTAGAGCCTCTGGAGAAGTTTTAGAGTACTCAGCTCCAAACAGGTCGTAGTCGTTAAGGTTAAAGGGAACTCGAGCGGCATAATCATCCACTTCAGTAATTTTTGCTTCAGGAAACTGCCCATAGAGCCGAGCCTCAATAATATTTCGAAAAGCACGACGCATGTGAATGTAATAGCCGATGCGGCCTTCGTTGCTCGCGATCTCGAGCGACCAAATCGGTCGGTACGAGCCTTTCCATGCGCGATTTATCATGGTACCTTCGCCGGAAGCGTTCCAAAATGAAGTGAGGAAGAGTTCCATAGCTCCTGGATTTTTATTCAGCTCCTGCGGCAGCTGGACCTCAAGCAGCACCATGTCTTGCGAAAACCAGAACAGAAAGCGAATATAGTCTATCCAGAGAATCCACAAAATAACTGCAAGATACACAGGGAGCCAAATTGGTGAAAGGGCGATGATCATCGCCATACATGCAGCAATAATCGCAGGGTCATAGGCGGCCACGAGTATAGCAAGGAGGAGAACTCCCACGGACGAGATAACTACTGGTTCGATTTTCCAGCTTGTAAGAAATTTGTTAATGGCTTCCGCGCGATGGTGGAACATTACATGCTATAGTATACCGTACGAAATAGTGTATGACGGCTGTTGCAACATGGCTAGTAGTGAATTGGCAGTATCTTGTTGCTGTGCTGTTTAGCTTCATGGGAGCGATGGGTTTTCTTATTTTTCTACGAGGTTTTTTGCTTGGCTTCGGGCAAATTGTGTATATAAACGTGCACGCTGAGCACTTCGAGCACGCACAAGCACGCACGATGTGGGGCTTCCTTGTTATGCTCAATGCGTTTGTGTGGTGGGTAGCGTTCAAAGGAGTTTTAGCTCTATTCGGACTAGCTACCGTTAATGGGACACTCACGCTCTCGATTCTTATCCCCTACGGGCTTATTGCCGGGTACTTGTGGCTCACCAGCAAAAAAAGCGGACACCACTAGGGTGCCCGCCTTTTTGTGTACTCGCGTGTTTTATTTTACGAGTGTGAATTTGCCCTCCTTTCCACGCTTAAAGTATTTTTGATTTTGGAGATTGACCACGATGGTGCCAGGCTTTACGTGGCGCTCTTTGAGGACCTTTTCGATTATCTCGTCCTTAGAGAGAGCCCCCTTGTCGCGCAGTACTTCGCGGATAACATCGCGCACTACCCCTTGCGTGTAGCCCCACTCTTTGAGTGCATACATGCCACGGCCAACGAGTACAAAACGGGTATCTTTGATGAGTTCGTTGTGTGTGGTTGCAACATGGGCCTTGCGGTGGAAGGTCTTTTCGATAAGTTGAGCCACCTCACGGAAGTGTAGTGGGCTGCCGTGCTTTTTAACTGCCAAGTAGGCATAGTCGCGCACGCCTTTGGTCTTTACGTTAGGAGAAGCTGAATGACCCCACTCGCCAAGCGGATTCTTTCCAATATTTTTTGAGATAGAAAGCCAACGCTTCATCACCTCTTCGTTGCGATATTTTGCATTGATATTCTCAAGCTCCTTGAGGAAACGTTCGATCATCTCGCTCTCAGGGATGAGCTCTTCGTCTGAGAGACCGCTATACAGACTTTTCAGCGCGGTGTGGACCTTGTCTGCAAGCTCTTGATCTACATACCAGCAACGCTCTGCTTCGTCATCCTCTTTGCGATACTTAAATGGGTCGCCAAGTACGAGCAAAAAATAAATATAGTTTTGCATGCTCTTGTCTTTCGACATAAAAGAGAGGAGGTCGTTCTCGCACACAATGCCACCAAGACTGTCGATAACGCGTTCAAGCTCCTCAAATGCGGCATGTGCCTCTGCAAAAGCAGGGGATTTTTTAAGTGCGGTAAGTGCGTGATTTTCGATCTGACGGACGCGCTCACGAGTAATATCGTAGCGTTTGCCAATAGACTCCAGCGTCACGCGCTCGGGTGAGGTGCCAAGCCCAAAACGAGCCTCAAGAACAATGCGAGAGCGCTCAGGAAGCGACGTAAGGAGACGGCGAACAATGACCTTCGGCTTAAAGCCTGTTTTATCTGCTACTTGTGGCATACGATGATGTGTTATTGTATAGCATATCAATTATTAACGGTCAAGGACGAAGTTAATGACTCTTCCTCTGACGTACACGGCCCTTTTCTCCTCCCCTTCGCTAAGCCACTTGGCTATTGTCGGGTCCTTGCGGGCGCTCTCTAGGGCCTCAGTTTCAGACGCTTGGGGTGAGAGTGAGACCGAACCACGCACCTTCCCGTTCACCTGTACGGCAACCATGAGGGCCTTTGGCTCGGCCTTTTTTGCGTCAAACTGCGGCCAAGCGCTGAGGTCTATCGCGTGCCTCTCAGCCAACTCTGCGCTCAGGTGTGGTACAAACGGACTCAAAAGACCCAACAGTGCGGCATACGCCTCTTTAGGGACCTTCTCGAGCTCGTGCAGGTGGTTTGAGAGGATCATGAGGGCCGAGACGGCGGTGTTCATTTTGAGAGCTTCAATATCCTCGGTCACTTTACGGATAGTTTGGTGCACGAGCACCTCAGACTCCCCACTCAAGGGCATCTCAGACACCTTTTCACTCATGTTCCAGACCCTCTCGAGGAAGCGGCGTGCCCCCACAACGCCATCGGTGCTCCAGGCTATCGCCTGCTCAAATGGGCCCATAAACATCTCATATAGGCGCAGAGAGTCGGCGCCCACGGTATTCACAAGCTCGTCGGGGTTCACTACATTACCCTTAGATTTCGACATTTTGGTGCCGTCGCCTGCCAAAATAAGGCCATGGCTCGTGCGCTTAGCATAGGGCTCAGGGGTGGGCACCAAGCCAATATCAAACAAGAATTTGTGCCAAAAACGCGAGTAGAGGAGGTGGAGCACGGTGTGTTCCATACCGCCGTTGTACCAATCAACTCCACCTCCGCTCTGAGAGCTATGGGCGGGCGAGTTGGCGTCCATCCAAAACTTCAATTTTTCCATCGAAGCGAACTCCTGAGCATTTTGTGGGTCACAGTAGCGCAAGAAGTACCAGCTTGAGCCTGCCCAGTTGGGCATGACGTCAGTCTCGCGCGATGCTTTGCCTCCACAGACAGGACAGATCGTCTCCACAAACTCAGTAATATTGGCGAGCGGCGACTCGCCGGTGTCAGTCGGCTGATATTTTTCAACCATAGGAAGAGTCACCGGCAACTGATCTTCTGGCACGGGCACCCAACCATTCCCTGTTTTTTGTGCGCACGACTCACAGCGGATCATAGGGATAGGCTCGCCCCAGTAGCGCTGTCTTGAAAATACCCAATCTCGTAGTTTAAACGTGGTCATCCACTCCCCTCCAACAAATTCAGTTATTTTCTTTTTTGCTTCCTCAGACTCCATGCCATCAAACTGGTTGGAGTGAATGAGATAACCCGCGTTAGTGAGAGGCTCTTCATGGTGGAGCAAATGCCACATGAGCTTTTGGTGTTCAGGAGTTAGACGAGAGGCAACTTCTTTCTCCTCTACCCACTCAAGTGTGTGGAGTGCCTGCTCGTTTGCAGCAATAGCACCCTGTGCTTCAAGATTTTCTACTTCAGCCAAAAATGCCCACGCATGAGCGCAACGATTTTGATTTTTGTGAGATGCTGCATACCGAGCTGCAGTAATCCAGGGTGCGGCTTTTACTATTTTTGCTCCAGAAATTGCGGCTTCTTCGCTAATTTCAGCTAATGCCGCCTCCTCTGGTGTTTGACCAGGCTCCACACCACCCATGATTGCAGTCGTGATGCCCTCTAGAGACCCGTGCCAGTTAAGCAAAGCAAATTTACCAGTAGCTTTATTCCGAAGGTGCACTACAGCTGTGTCACGCTTTACCTCTTCCCACCCTGCTTTTGGTGGATTATTCACGTCAGCTGCGCAGGGTACAATCACCTGCCGTATAGGCACATTAAACTTCTTCGCAAAGGCAAAGTCGCGTTCGTCGTGCGCCGGCACAGCCATGATGGCACCCGTGCCGTAGGAGCCGAGCACATAGTCTGCAACAAAAAGCGGGATTTCCTCACTATTGGCAGGATTTATAGCCTTAACTCCCTTAAGTTCGACACCGGTCTTCTCCTTTCCTTCAGCGGTACGGTCAATTTCAGTTTTGTCCTTAACTGCAGCAACATACGCTTTCACCTCGGACTTGTTTTCCAGGACATCATGCTGTTCATCTAAAGCAAGTGTTACCCACGGATGTTCAGGCGCAAGTACCATGTACGTTGCTCCAAAGAGTGTGTCTGGGCGGGTGGTAAACACGGTAAGTTTGGCCTTCTCTCCTTGAGGTCCACGGTTTTGATTCGCCTCAGGTTTGTGTGTAAAAGTAAGTTCAAAATCAATCTTAGCGCCTTCAGAGGGTCCTATCCAATTGCGCTGTTGTACTTTAGCACGCTCGATGTAGTCGACGAGGTCGAGGTCGTCATAGAGTCGCTGTGCATACTTAGTGATGGCAAGCATCCA
>JAUPWA010000057.1 GCA_030916835.1 Patescibacteria group bacterium
AATTGACCTTGCAGACGCCGAGCTCTCGCGTGAGCTTGGCCGTGCCAAAGAGCGCAAGGAGCACAACCAGCGCCGCAGCGGCTCAAAGTTTAAAGACTTCATCCGCGGATTTGGGAGAAAGCACTAATTTTGCCCACGCAAATAGTCGCTATAGAACATCTCCTTTTTGCCTTCGGGGATGACCCGGACGATCTCTAGGTCGCCCTCTTTCCAATTAGCTTCGGTGACGATAACGCGCTTACCCTTTGGGGAGATGAAATAGGCGCGTGGGCTTTGGTCAAACGCGCGGATTTTAAGAAACGCTTCGCGCGGGTTGGTAAGATCAAGCAATGCATCTGCCGACTCAAACTTTTTTGTATACGTGGCCTTTGTATGATCCTGCTCCTCGGGCGTGAGAGTGCCTGCGACCCAGTCGGGGAGCACCTCGGCTAAAAGATTGCCACCCTCTTGTGCGAGCAACATCTCCATCTGTGAACCCTTCAGCGGCCAGGCATCCTCCTCGATCTCGATGCGCGCTTGGGCGACGATTGGCCCTTCATCCATACCCTCAGTCAGTTGCATGATAGTCACTCCCGTTTCGCGCTCGTCGGCGAGGATAGCTGAGAGGACTGGCGAGGGTCCACGGAATTTTGGTAACAGTGAGGGGTGCACGTTGAGTACGCCGCGGGTTGGCAGGTCGAGCAACTCCTTTGGTATGAGCTTTGCATACATAGCAACGATAAAAACATCCCAGTCGGTGTTGCCAAGATCAGCAATAAACTGCGGGTCGCGCAGTTTCTCTGGTGTTATGACATCAATACCACGCTCAAGGGCCCAGCGCTTGACGGGGGATGGTTGCGTCTCGAGCCCTCGGCCAGCCGGTTTGTCAGATGCTGTCACAACAAGTACGGGCAGATTGCCATGCGCCTCAAGGCTGTCGAGCACAAGAGTTGATATGTGTGGGGTGCCAAAGTAGGCAAAGAGTGGTTTAGACATGGTTTAGGCTTCGTCTTTTGTTTCAGGGCGCATCGACTCTGCTTTGTCGGTGTAGAGGATGCCATCAAGGTGGTCGCACTCATGTTGGAAGATGTGTGCAACGAGCCCCGCGCCGTGGTAGGTAAATGGTTTGCCTTCAGCATCAAACGCTTTCACGCTCGCTTTTTCGTGGCGCAGTACGGTACCATACTTGCCGCGCACCGAGAGGCAGCCCTCAGACATTTCCTTTTTCTTGCGCGAGAGGCGGATAATCTCAGGGTTGATAAACGCCATGTCAGGTTGGGTTGGGTCCTCAGAGCCCTCCTCTTTAAATACTTTGCCTGCGACAACAAAAATACGCAGCTGCTCGCCAACTTGTGGGGCAGCGAGCGCCACGCCGTACTCCTCTTTGGCAAGTACATCAGACATGTGGCGCAGGAGTTTGCGCAGTTTGGTAGAGCCAAACTCCTTTTTAAGGACAGGCTTGGCATGGGCACGCAAGACAGGTGCGCCCTCTTGGACTATGGGGTCTTTATGCTTCACGGGAGTCATGTGGCTCTAACTATGCCGTTTTTTGGCTAAAAAGTGAAGCCGCCCTCGGTGGGGCGGCTTCGGGCGGTCATTGGAAATCCCGCCTTCTGCTAGGTTCGCCGTTGTTGCGACCGAGAGAATCAGTCCAGGCTGCAGCGCAGAGAGTTATCCCGATGACTGCGAAGAGTAAATACGAAACGACATATTTTGGCGCCTCGGTAACTTTATCAGCCACGACCGAGAGTATTTTTTTGGTTATATGCACTGCCCTCTCCTGTTCTACTGCAGACAAATGTGCCACACACAAGCGCGCGTGTCAACATGTGTATAATAAGTGACATGCAGCATATACGTATGCACCTTGGACCCAGTAGTAGGCGCGACCGTGCAAGCGAGCGGGGCGACCTCATGCAGTATTTTATGCAAAAGCTCAATGTGTCGCGCACACGTGATGGTTTGGCGCCGCTCACCATGGGGCGCATGGGCCGCGTGCTGCAGGGAATACCAACTAAAGACCTCTATTTTCTTAAAAGCGTGTGTGATGATGCACAGAAACGCAACGGGATTGATGCGTTTTCAAAACGCTTCTGGTGGGAAATAAATCCGAAGAAGCACGAAGGTGACTCGACTGAGCAAAAACCAAAAGGCAAGCCGGGCCTCAAGGTACAAGAGGTGGGTATGGAAACTCCTTTCAAACCCATGAAGCGCGCCAGGCGCAGCCTTGAGCCAAATTGGGACAAAGAGCTCCACTAGCGGTACACTAAGTTGCATATGCGCGAGCGATTTGTTGTTGAGGGGCTCAACGGCCAAAAAAAATTACAAGGCGAGATTGCGGTGAGGGGAGCTAAAAATGCGGTGCTGAAAATTTTGCCCGCCACCGTGCTGTTTGCAGACGAAGTTGAGCTCCAAAACGTGCCACACATTGAGGATGTGGACCGCATGCGCGAGCTCCTTGAGGGCCTTAAGACAAACCAGACAATCTTGCGCAAAGATATTGCCGAGCGTTTTCGTGCATCTATAGTGCTCACGGGCCCGGTGTTGGCGCGCTATGGCGCGGTTGAGTTCCCGTTCCCGGGAGGCTGTGTGCTTGGTGAGCGCGCTATCGACCTCTTTCTTAATGGCTTTAAGGCGATGGGTGCCTCGGTGGTAGAGGATGATAGCTATTTTAAAATTACTGCAAACGGCAAGCTCAAGGGTGCACACATAATTTTTCCGCTCGTGTCGGTTACCGCGACCGAGACGCTCATGATGGCGGCGGTACTCGCAGAGGGGGAGACGATTATTGAAAATGCCGCGATGGAGCCTGAGATAGGCTACTTGGCAGAGTTTCTCAATTCTTGCGGTGCGCAGATTAGCGGGATGAATACGCCAGTCTTGCGCATTCAGGGTGGCGAGCTCTTGCGCGCGGAGGGCAAACCATTTGTGGTCCCACCCGACAGGATAGAAACAGGGAGCTTTGCGATACTCGCCGCGCTCGCGGGCAAAGATGTCACTATCACCAACTGCGACCCATCGTGGCTCAACGTGCCGCTCTCCCTCTTGGCCCAAGCAGGCGTTTTGGTTGAAACGACTCAAAATACTATCCGCATCCGCGGTGCGAGCGAGTATCGCATGGTGCCTGTGCGCACGCACGAGTACCCAGGCTTCCCAACTGATCTGCAGGCACCGATGGCTGTGTTCATGAGCCAGTGCGCGGGCGAGGGGAGCATACTCGAAACAATTTTTGATGGACGTTTTCGCTATGTCGACGACCTTGTTGTTATGGGGGCAGACATGACGGTCATGAACCCACACCGCATCCTCATCCGCGGGCCCAAAAAACTCACCCGCAAAAACCTCGAGAGCCCCGACCTGCGCGGCGGGCTCGCCTACCTCTTGGCGGCAACGGTGGCCGAGGGCACGTCGACCATCGACAACGCCTATCTCATTGACCGCGGCTACGAGCGCATCGAGGAGCGTCTTTCAAAACTGGGTCTCAGCATCAAACGAGAGACATCGCAGTAGCACTTGCCAAGAACTACTTTTGCTGTCATTATGCCCGTAGTCGCTAGCGGAATCCATCCGCCAGCATGTATATAGGAGTAACGGAGAAGTGCTGATTCGCGTTCTTGCAATGGTAGTGCTGGCCATCTTTGGGCTGGCTGATACCGCACGTGCGGTGCCAACACTCTACTTCCAGTTCGCGCATACGCAATCTGCCGGCGCGGTCTCATCGGGGCCAGGTGGAGCGGTCATGCTCAACTTGCAGGTTGACGGAGCGACTGCCGCCGGCGCGCCAATGCGCAACTTCGTACAGGTGCTGTCGAACAGTCATGCGGCTGGCGCCTCTGGGGGCTTGCTCAGCATCGTTGGCTCTGCCGACTTTCCTGGCGCAACGCCAGATCTGGCGACGGGCACGGAGCTCTTCACGGCGACGTTGGGGCCAGTGTCGCTCACGCTCATGCCGAGCTCGTCGCT
>JAUPWA010000058.1 GCA_030916835.1 Patescibacteria group bacterium
GTACGCCATAAAACGGTATTTCACGCTCATACGTGGCAACCAGCGTTGGTGTTTCTGGACGCGGCCCAACAAACGAAAGGTCTCCTACTAAAATATTCCACAGCTGAGGTAGCTCATCGAGCCGCCATGCACGCAGATGTCTTCCTGTCTTCGTTATCTTTAATTTGGTCGCACCATCGGGCCCATAACTCCCCTGGTCGTTACCATTCATACTGCGAAACTTATACATCTTAAATACGCGCCCACCTTCTCCTACACGCGGCAGTGTCACAAATGGTGTGCCTCCATCTTCTATGTATACTGCAGCCATGATGCAGGGGAAGAGGGGCAATGAAAGGACACCGATACTGAGCGCACAGATTACATCAATGCCGCGCTTAAAAAAATCATACAGCGCATGTGCGTTGCGTGAGATATTGCGCGCTATCCAACCCTCATCAATATGTGAGAGTGGAACGCGGCCAAACACCTCTTCATACAGCTCGGCGCTATCCATGAAACGTACCCGCAAGAACAGGTAGTTATAAAGCTGGGGGAAGGCGTGTGCCACACGAGCATCGCCAAGATCTGCAATAACGAAGCGCGGGTGGTGAGTGCGCATCGCTGCGCTCACCACTCCCGACAGTTGCTCTGTGGCTGGGTCAATGTGTGCCACAACCTGCGCCGGTGCACGGTGTGCATTTTTTAGAGCGGCCACAAGCTCGTCGAGCTCAGCACTCTCCCCCACCACGAGCGCACGTTCAGGTTTTTGCAGCCCAAGCCAGGGGAAGATAAACGCACGCCACAAGAGCACCATCCCAAACGAGACAACGAGATAGATAAAAAGGAGTGTCTTTGGCGCAATACCGAATATCGGCACAAAGAAAAAGAATATTGCCGCTAACGTTAGGTTCGCCCCCTGTGCCCACAGCAGCGTGTCTGAGAGTGCGCGGCGCGCAAATACAATGGAACGACTTTCATATAACCCTGCAATGAAAAAAACCAGAACCCACACAACAAAGAGCAAGGAGAACGGGGCCAAGTGCGCAAGAAACACCTCTTGAGAAGGAAGCTCCAATACGCGCAAAAAAAGCGACAGCCACAGTGCAAACACAAAAAAGCAAATATCCCCAACAAAAAGAACAGGGGTTCGGGGGGCAAATTGTTTCATAAGTATGTGGTATATACTACAACTGAACTACTAATTTTCAAGTTACAAGATGAAAAAAGTCTTATTTGTCATAACAAAATCCAACTGGGGCGGGGCCCAGCGTTATGTGTACAACCTAGCGACAAGCTTGCCAAAAGAGCAGTTTGATGTTGTAGTAGCTTTTGGCGGGACTGGCGCAGCGCACACGAGCCCAGGAGAGTTACAGGCAAAACTCCACGCAGCGGGTATACGCACCATCGAAGTAGCCACCTTTGCTCGTAACGTATCCTTTGGCAATGACCTAAAATCTGTTTTTATACTACGCGACATTTTTAAGGCTGAAAAACCTGATGTAGTGCACCTTAATTCCTCCAAAGCAGGCGGGGTGGGTGCACTCGCCGCCCGCCTTGCCAGTGTAGGAAGTATTGTCTTTACCTCACATGGTCTGGCTTGGGACGAGGACAGGAACCCACTTGCCACCTTGCTTATATATATCTTCTCACAGTTAACTTTTTTACTGTGCCACCGGGTCATACTTATTTCAAAAGATAACTACGCACGGGCGCGCACCATCTTTGGGGGAGCAAAATATGTATTCATCCCCAACGGCATACCCGAGCTCACCTTCCAAACACGGGGTGGTGCACGAAGCGAGCTTCAACTGCGTGCAGAACTTCCACCCGACAGCGGCGCAGATTTTTGGATAGGCACCATCGCAGAGCTAACCCGCAATAAAGGGCTCTCCTATCTCATCGAAGCAGCAAAACTACTTACTCAGCAACAAAAGAAATTCCATCTCTTCATTATTGGAGCTGGTGAGGAAGAGGCTGCGCTCAAAGCTCAAACAGCTGAGACTCATGTAGAAGAGCGCGTCCACTTTCTTGGGTTTGTGTCCGACGCGTATCGCTTTACCAAAGGCTTCGATTGTTTTGTCCTTTCATCGGTCAAAGAAGGTTTGCCAACGGTGCTCCTTGAGGCGGGTCAGGCTGGAGTTCCTGTCGTAGCCACCAACATTCCCGGGGCTCGAGACATTATTGATGACAACATCAGTGGTCTTTTAGCCAAACCAAAAAGCCCGAAAGCTTTGGCAAAAAAACTGGCCCTCCTCATGGATAACCCGAGCCGATACTCAACGCTCGGGCAGCATCTACACCATACGGTCACAAGCCGCTTTTCGCTTGAGCATATGGTGAGTGAGACTACAAAGCTCTATTAGCGGGTATAGAACGACTTCGTGATCGCGTTTGCCACTGCTTGAGTCTGCGCGTTTGAGTACTCAAACTGGAGTTCATACGAGTTGCCTCCTGCTGCAAAGAGTTGATCTATTTTCGTAAAACCAGATTGTGCGTCAGTAATATGACGCTGGCTCGATACAACACCCGCGACCGTCGTCTTTGAGGTAACAATTTTTTGCTGTGCAGGACTCGTGTCCGCTATCAACTGGTTAACGGCGATATATCCATACAAGATATGGTTGGTACCCTGTATCGAGTACACGCCAAGCTTGAGGGTTTGTGTGTTGCTAGCGGTGTAGGTTGGCGCCAACTCTTGGCTAATGGTTAGATTCGCGGGATAGGAAAAACCAAACCGCAACTGTTCGTTATAATACTGCTTTTGTGTTGCAGTTGAGGCTGGCTTCTTTGTGCCACTGATGGCAGGTTTTGCCACTGGTTTTGTTGTTGATTGAGTTGGGTTCGTGGTGCTCGCTGTAGGACTTAGTATTTCCGTAACAACAACTGGTTCTTTGTGCATCATCCACCACAACCCAGCTGCTATAAGCACCAGAGCAATACTAAGGACACCTGTGCGTACTGTTGCAAAATTTTTCATACCATTATTAAACCACGACTTTTAGTGATCATACCCACCAGAGAACTCGCGGTTGAGCGCATCGCGGTGCGCGGCGCGCGCATATGCCGCCATACCCGAGACCATGCCAAGTGCCAAAAATTCAGCAAGCAGGTGTGAACCACCATAACTCATAAACGGCACAGTGGTACCGGTCACCGGCAACACCCCTAGGTTAATACCCACATGCAGCACAAAGTGAGCTGCCAAATAACTCAATATGCCGATAGTAAACAGCGTTTCAAAGTTGGATGCACCGCGAGGCGCAAGCGAGAGTAGCCGCCAAAAGATGATTCCGTACAGTAAGAACGCAAGGCAGACCCCCGCAAACCCCCACTCTTCAGCGTAGGCAGCAAAGATAAAGTCGGTTTGATACTCAGGCAAAAAACGCAGCTTCGACTGTGTCCCGTAACCTATACCCTTCCCCCACAACTCGCCAGAACCTACCGCAATAGTCGACTGATAGACATTGTAGCCCGAGCCGTAAATGTCATGGGTTGGGTGTACAAAGGTCATGATGCGCTGCCGCTGGTAGTCATGAAAACCAAAAAACCACAGACCTGCAAAACCAACCACACCAACCATAATGACCGTGAGAAGATGTTTTTGCGAAATACCAGAGAAGAGCACCATACCCAGCCAAATGAGCCCCACAATAATGGCTCCACCAAAATCAGGCTGAGCCTCTACTAATACAAACACGAGCCCCGCATACACACCTGAGACGAGTATATGTTTGAAGTTTTTTATTTCAATATGGCGTCGAGAAAAATATTTTGCAAGCAGGATAATGAGTGCGAGTTTTACAAACTCGGCCGGCTCAATACCAAGCCCCCCTAAAGAGATCCAGCTGCGGGCGCCCTTAACCGCAGTACCAAGCATAAGAAGAAACACGAGCGGCACTATAAGCACAGCAAAAATACTGGCCGCAACACCACTAGAGCGCAAAAAGCGCCAATCAACTTGTGAGGCACCAAAGAAAACGAGAACACTCAGAAAAATCCAGACAACCTGCTTTTCAAACAACGGGTCGCTTGAGCCCCAGGAGTGCATCGTGAGCAGTCCAAGCCCTCCAAGCGCTAGTGCGGCGCCAAAAGAAAACCAATCGATAGTGCCTTTTCTCTGCGAGAGTTTCACCTCTCTACTCTACCTAAAATGATGGCAGAAGGGTAATTTCTGTGCGCGCAACATGTAGATTAGACATGGGCCACGTAAAGGTGACCTCTTCAGTTGCTTTGTGCGCTATAGCAGGTACCACACTCTTTGACGCTGCGCGAGCAACCCCTTGCGTATCGTAGAGAATAGCAACAAGCGTAACATTTGTTGCGTCAGAGATACCTGTATTATCTATCGTTACATCGAGGCGTGAGCCATCAGGTGAGAGTTGCTGCCGAGAAACTCGCAGCATTGGTATCGAGCCGGGGAGCGCCTTGCTCCACACCGGTTGCGTCTTGCTGTTAAACGAAAACTCTGTATGTGCGACGATACGATTTCCCACATCAACGGTCGGCTCAACAATAGGAATGGTCTGCACTGGCGGCAAATCTGCAGTGCCCCGCTTTTCTATAATGAGCTTATTGTCCGCATCATATAACTGAAAGATATACTCAACCCCCTTAGCGCCAGCGCTTGGGTTGGGGTTTTCAATGTATGCAGTAAGTGTGTATATATTAGACGCACCATTTTGAAACGCACGTGCCCACAGCACGCGAGGTGCACCCGCAAGCTGTGTACACACGAGCGTACACGAGCCACCACAATCTATCCCCTGCTCAGTGCCATTTTGTTTTTTATCAAAACAGGTTGGTGGCGCATTAAAAAACTGTAGCCACACAAACGTGACACCCACTATAGAAATTACGAGGGTTGTCACTGCATATATAACTCTCCTGCGCCCACTCCACGACAATTGCATGGCTCTATTGTACCGCTTTTTTAAATTTTAGACCCTCTGTTCTGGCGGCTAGCTACTCTCCCAGCCGGTAAAGGCTAGTACCATCGCCGCGAGCGAGCTTAACTTCCGTGTTCGGAATGAGAACGGGTGTGTCCCCGCCGCCAAACCACCAAAACACAAGGTCCAACATATCGCGAGCTTCATAGAAGAGAGGAGGGACTCTCCATTAGGGGATCTCTCCAAGCCTTACAGGCTTTCAGAATGGATGGTGCTGAGAGCCATTCGGCTTAATCTCAGTGTTCACCTTTCACCCTCCTCAACGAAACTCACGATTGGTAAAAATATTCTGTATGAAACAGCAAATTATTGCGGTTCCTAAACGCGTCTTGCTGTGGCCATTTCTGGCACAGTAAAGACACCTCCCTCACAAGAGAAGGAAACTCGATCGATTAGTACTCCTTTGCTAAACGCATTACTGCGCGTACACATAGAGCCTATCAACGTGATCATCTCTCACGGATCTGATAATGATTACTTATCTTTGAGCCGGCTTCGCGCTTAGATGCTTTCAGCGCTTATCCAATCCCGACATAGCTACCCAGCGGTGCCGTTGGCACGACAGCTGGTACACCAGTGGTCAGTTCACTCCGGTCCTCTCGTACTAGGAGCAAATCTCATCAATAAT
>JAUPWA010000059.1 GCA_030916835.1 Patescibacteria group bacterium
GACACACCGCACCATCACTTGCACAATTAGTTATTGTTTTTGCAACAGAATCAACGCGGCAACCTTTATCACCTGAGCACACGCCGCTACCTAAAAACGAATTAAAGGACACCGACCCGCTACAATTTCCCATAGGGGCATTTGTTAAGCAGGCAGTATCCCGCAAGTGCCGCGCAAACTCGATGCCGTCTTGCGCAAGGTAGACGGCGGTTGCTTGGTCTTTGGCAATCAGCGCAATCTGGAGCCCTTTAGCTGCGATAGAGAGTGGCCCAACGACCGCGGTCATAAGAATAAATATCGCAACCAGCGTCTCTATGAGCGTGAATGCTTTGGTAGAAAAGAGAGTCTTCATATTATTGGTCATACAAACGTTGTGTCACTGTGGTTTGAATATGAAACTCCGTTGTCTGATTAGTGGTAACTTGGTAGGTGCCCGAGAGTAGTATAATGACTTTTGGCTGCACCGTATCGGGTGTACATCCACTTATTCCTCCTGCGGAGCAGGCTCCCTCAACATAAAACCGCAAGTTGGTTATTTTTATTTCTGGTGTAGTGAGCGGCACCCATGCGTTTGCCTGAGCACCAGCGCTCACGTTTCGGAGCAACACAGTACCGGCGGCATTACATACGTTGGCCGTTGTGCCTAAACAATACGAAACGCGAGAGCCATCAACTGCATGAAACGCAATTGCAGTGGCACCAAGTGACGCACAGTTAACCGGAACAGGGCTAGTAACAACACTTGCCAACCCACAGTCATAGTTAAGCCCTGTGCGCATGGTGCGCGTCATACTTTCAACCGCAGCACCGAGCGTGTCGACCGCGGTGTTTATCGAGGTTGCTTTACGGGTTGCGGTCGAAAGCGTGAGCAGTGCTCCAAGCGCAACAACCATAACAAGACTAAAGAGCGCAACCGATACGAGTATTTCAACTAGGGTAAATCCTTTTTGCATACTTAGCATAAGGTTGGCGTTGTCTTCAGACGAGCAATAGTCACGCCGGTACCCGCAATATTACCGACACCACACACCGTCACCTGGCCCGTCAGCGTAATGCGCACCACACGAACATCGCCGTTAATAGCCTTGAGCTGTACGTAGGCAGCTTTAAATACGCCACTTGCAGTAGCAACAGGTTGTAGGACACCGCCAGCGTCTTTCTTGTAGGCAGCCAAAAGCGCATCTGGATTGGGGCGCTTAAATAAAATATTAATAACATCAAGGCGGCTACTCGGCGTTGTCGAGTCGTCGGTGGTTGCTGTATCGCGCCGCACACTACAATACCAATTGTTCGAACTTTCGGTGCTCACTAAACACACCTCTTGGATGGAAAAGTTGCTTTGCACGTTAAACGACTTTAACTGGACGACTCCTGCATCTTGCTCACCCTTGGGCGGCACTACCGGGTCGGAGAAGATAAAATAACTATTCGCATTATTGCCAAACGAAACACCAAACACTGGGCCAAACGATGCTGCCCCAGGGCTACTTTGGATCACCGAGGTGCCATAGACCTGCGTCTGGCGGATAGACAGCGCAACTTGGTATGCAAGCCCACGCATTATGGTCCCCGAGTCAAACTTTGACTGACTGTTAATAAACGCCAAGGTCATGAGCGTCATAATGACGAGCACCACCAAGAGTTCGATAAGCGTAAAGCCAGTGTGTTTGCAATTGTTCTTATTCATACTTAACAACTACCGGCGAGCGTGCCCACACCATAAAAAAGATTGTTTGAACTATCCACCACTCCAGAGCCATTCATGCACTGCCCTGAGCTATTAACCCCTCCCGCGCAGCGAGACCCTGCGTGCATGTACCGGTTTGCTGGAAAGTTGTTCATATTTTCAGGAGTACGCCATACCAGTATGCAGTAATTTGCCCCATCGTCTGAGCGATACAAGTACCCCGCATCAGTTGATGACGGCGGGAGTGGGTCTTTCAGTTTTGTGTAGTCAACAAAATAGCTTGCCAACTCTGGGCCGAGCGTGTTCACTCCCGCTGCGTTTACAGTGGGACAAATGGTGGTTGGCTTATAGGTCGTACTATCAAAACTTGCCCAAATGGACGCGTTGTTTGAACACTTTGTTATTGGGTAGTGCCCAGTGTCGCGATAGTACTGCTCGACAGCGGCCTGGATAGTGTCGAGGTCTTTGAGCCGCTGCGCGTCACGGGTTTTGATCTGGGCAGTAATAAGATTTTGGATAACAATGGCAAAAAGGACGGCGATAATAAAACAAACCACCAACAGCTCAATGAGCGTAAAGCCAGCCTTAGAGGAAGAGGAGCGGAAGGGTGCTAAAAAAGTCAACATGTAAGAAGAAGCTGATCGCCGCACCAAGCGCCAAAAAAGGCGCGAACGGGATCTCGCTTTTCATTGTAACCCGCTTTGTGAGCAGAAGGACGGCAATCCCCACCGCAGCGCCAAGCCAAATACTAAGCATGAGCGCGGTGAAGCCCTGGGTTAGCCCCAATAACCAACCCAGCGAGAGCTCAAAAAGACTATCCGCCCACCCCATCCATCGACCACGTGAAATAAGTGATATGAAAAAGAGTGGGAACGCGAGGAGTGGGCCGGCAGCAAGCACCATCCAATTAATTGTTGGCAAAGTGGAGATGCTTTGCACCACCACAAACCCTATTGCTAACCCCACAAGGGGGAGCGACGCCGACCACGGGATAATCATGTGTCGTATGTCATACACCACAATAAACAGCACCACGAGCCATACCACGAGCCAAAAAAGATACCATGCTGGCTGAGAATAAAACAACACAAAAAGGGATACGGAAAGCAAACCTCCTACAAGCTCCACCAATGGATACTGCCATGAAACACGCGAGCCACAGTACCGGCACCGGCCGCGCAGTAGTAGGTAGGAGACCACGGGCACCAGATCGACCGCGTGCAAGGTATGCCCGCAGCGCATGCAGCGCGAGCGACCCTTAAGCGCCGACTTGCCCGTATTAAAACGAAAGAGCACTGCATTAAGAAAGCTGCCTAAGATACAGCCGAGCAAAAACGTTGCGAGCATATACAGAGAGGTCATACGCTACTGATTAACCACGTCATAGCACGTAGTGGCAGTACCCACCGGCGCATTTTTGTTTTGATTTGCTACGTCATACGTTGTGGTACAGCCAACCGATGCTCCGTTAAAATCATTTCCTGTAGCACCACACACGTTTGCTTGCCAACTATTGTAGCGCCCAGGAACCTGCTGGTAGTTGCCCGCCCCCACCGTACCTTGTATCTCCATCACCGCACCCAGGTGATACATGACACCTTTATTGCTCGTACAGTTTGTAGTGCCAACCGCGTTTGCTGCTACATATATATAGTCACTGCCGGTTACTGGGTCTTTGGGTATAACAGGCATGAATGTGGGTTGCAAACTACTCAGGCCGTTTGGGTACGAAAGATTTTCGTTATAGTACTGCTCAAGAGCAAGCTGAATTTGCTTAACATCTGCTATACGCTTAACGTCTCTGCCTTTTTGACGAGCAGTAAGGAGCGACACCATCACTATCGTTGAGAGGATACCGATAATAGCAACAACCGTAAGAAGCTCCACCAAAGTGAAGCCTTTCTTCCCCACACTCCTCTTCATATAAAAACACATACTCATACTCTAACTATATCACCAACAGCGTGCCCCCGGTGTATACAATGCAAACGTATTTTCGTAGGTGAACTGCACCGTGCAGGTGGTGCCCGTCAAACTGAGTGGGCGCGGGTATGGGTTGGTTGCTTCGGTATAGGTCTCTACCGTCAGATGCGCCTGCAGCATATAGTTCTTACCATCAGACACATACATATAGCAGCGATCTGTCTTAGGAGACGGATCGTTTGGTAACTGCTGAATAAACGTTGGCGCTAACCCTGGTATCCAACCAGTGTCGCCTGTGTTTGGCAAATCACCCTTCCCCCACGCGCCTGCAATAGGACAATTGCTAAACCACTTTTTAGTTGGATCGAGGGTGGATGGATAAAATCCATTTTCAAGACGATACGCAGCAAGCGCTATTTCAATATTTTTTAAGTCAGTAATGCGCTGTGCATCACGCCCCTTAGCACGCGCCGTAACGAGCGAGACCATAACTACAGAGGCTAAAATCCCTATGACTGCTATAGTGGTGAGCAACTCAACTAGTGTAAAACCCCTCTTGAGTCTCTTGCACATACGTATAGTTAGTTGCAACCAGCCTGCACCGAGCCGCCAGTGTCTGAGCCAACGTGCACCAGCCCTGCACTGTAGCCTCCAATACTACCCTCAAGCATGGCGCAGATCTGATAGTGCTGGGAGTCGGGGTTACCAGCGGCGCTATCTGTTGGGTTTTCATTGTCTATGCGCGACATAGAATAGCCACATACGGTGCCTGCAGGATCAGCAGGACCACCGGTTGCTCCAAGACATGCGGGCGAGGAGGTGCCCGCCGTTGGATCAATAAATAGTTGGAAATTGGTAGCAACAGAAGTGGTTGCGTCTCGCCCTATCGACACAGGACCCTCGACAACATCAGAGATGCTGCAGTATTCGGTTGTACACCCCGGCAGCCCAGCAGGATCGCCAGCAACTGTCCAAAAATTACCAGCTGGGTCAGAGTCATTGATAGCAATAAACCGCCCCATTTGCTCAAGAGATGCAATGCGGTTTGCATCTCGGGCACGAGCGCGAGCCTGATTTAGGCTTACGAGCACAATGGACGCTAAAATACCGATGATGGCGATAACCACCAAGAGTTCAATGAGGGTGAAGCCCTTTGTAAACGTTTTCATATGTGCTCAGTATATCCCAGAAACAGAAATCCCCAGCAGTAGGCTGGGGATTTCTGTAGCACTAGAAATTGCTAGGATTAGCAGCCAGCAATTACCGAACCTCCAGTGTCAGAGCCTACGTGGACCGCCCCAAAGGTCGCCGCGGTGCCGCCGTATGAAGTGTTGCCGCCCTCAAGAATGCTGCAGATGCGATAGTCCTGAGTGGTTGCTCCCGCGACGAATGCTGCACCTGGAGTACCAGACTTAGCAATTGAATATTGGCAGGTTGCACTGCCTACTGCAGAAGCTAGTGCGACTGTACAAGCAGTACCACCAGTACCGGCCGATGGGTCACCATATTTAGAGAAGGCAACCGGGGTTGGACCTGTACAGGTATTTGCCTTTGCGCCGGCAGTTGTACAACCTGCGATAGCGATTGCAGGATCAGCGTCAGCAACCTGAATTGCTTTTCCCATTTCTTTTAGAGATGCGACGCGGTTTGCATCACGGCTCTTGGTACGAGCGCTGTTAAGAGACACGAGCACAATGGACGCTAAAATACCGATGATGGCGATAACCACCAAGAGTTCGATAAGGGTGAAGCCCTTTGTAACAGATTTATGCATAAATCAATTAATAACTATTAATCTGCTTAATAATGAAAGCGCAGACACTACTAGTATACGACCCTTGGGAGCACCCTACCCTCCTTCGTGTGGATAACAGGAGCGCGCACGCCAGTAGCGCCTGCCTTAAATACTTGTTGTTGAGTTGTAAATTGGGAGAAGCACCGATGCAAGCAAGAAACCAACACCCAGAGCAAGAAGGATGATGAGCGCAGGCTCAATGAGTGAAACGAGTGTGTCAACAGCAGCATTTACTTCGCGGTTATAAAACTTTGCCAAACGCTGCAATATATTACTCATCTCTCCTGTTTCCTCACCAATCTGAAGCATCTGGATGAGGATCACCGGCATCTCTGCTGGGTAGCGCGCAAGCATTGAGGACATCGTGTTGCCGGCCTTCACACCCTCGAGCGCCTCAAGCAAAATTTGTGAATACAGATCATTTTCAATAACAGTCGAGGTAATTTCAAGCGCGCGCACCGCGGTAATACCCGAGGAGAGCATGACGTTCATGTTGTCGCAAAAGCGAGCTAAGTAGAGCTTGCGGTACAAGCTGCCAATATACGGGATACTCAGTCTGAAGTGGCTTAGCCCTAATGAGCCTTGAGGAGTTTTGCTATAGCGGTAAAGGAAATATCCACCAATAATAACTGCTATGAGTACAAAAATACCGTAGTCAACCAAAAAATGACTCAGTCCAAGAATAATTTGGGTATATATCGGGAGCTGCTGGCCATCGCCTTCAAGGATTTCTCCAATTTTTGGAATAACAACCGTGAGCATGAGCGTCATCACTGCAACAAACGTTGCCATGATGAACGCTGGATACACGAGCGCATTGCGTGCTTTGCTGGTGAGCTCGTAGGTGCGCTCGATATAGTCTGCCAAAAATTGGAATGTCTGGTCGAGTTTACCTGACTCCTCACCGGCGCGCACCATGTTAACGTAGAAACTTGAAAATACATCCTGATGGCGCATGAGCGCCTCTGATATGCTCGTACCCGACTGCAGGTTGTCACCTACATCTGCCAAGATAAAGCGCAGCGCGGGCTTTTCGGCCTGCTCAGAGAGCATGCGAAACACGCGCAGTGCCGACACCTGCGCCTCAAAGA
>JAUPWA010000060.1 GCA_030916835.1 Patescibacteria group bacterium
CCCTCTTCGCTCGCTTGAAAATGGAGCTCGACATCAAGATGCGCGCTCGGGTCACTGCCAACAAATTTTTCAACATGCGCGAGTCGCTTCTCGACATACGCGCGGATCTCATCACTCACCCCAAGCCCTGTTCCTTTTATGTTGTAATTAAGTTCCATAGCTCTAGTATACCCTACCGCTGTGCATCTACCTCGCGCTCATGCTCCTCATCGAGCTCTCTAGGGGTAGGCGTGTGTACTGGTTTTGCTAGTGCGCGGCGAATATCTTCATCACTTTCGTGTGACACCTCTTGTGCAGCCTCTTCATCCATCTCACGAGGATCCTGCAAGAACATGGCCAAACCGATGATACAAAGAAGTACCGACACTACCGCTATGAGCATTATCGTCATATGCTCAGTATACCGCACCCCCCACATGGTACAATTGGCATAGAAGAAACTATTGGGTGCACGAAATTGAAGAGAGCGTCAACGTACTCCCTGTACAATGGAGCTCCTATGCAAAAAGGTACGACTCGAGTCCTACTGGTTGAAGATGAGTCTGACTTTGCCCAAACTTGTGCAGATGTGTTTGGACAATACGCCAAAGAGGCTCTGTGGGGCTATGATGTGGAAACTATCGTTGCCGACACCTATGAAATAGCTCTGCTGATCATTAAGAACGGGGTCCAGGAAGGAGCACCTATCGAGGTGGCCATAGCAGATATTTGGCTGCCAACCGTTTCGGGCGAAAGACTCATTCCTGAAATACAAGCCCTGAGTCCTTCGACTCGACTTGGTCTTTGGACCGGGCGAGGCAAGGAGTTTGTTGCCCGCCTGATAGAGAGCGAGCACCTCGCTGGTGTCACACCACTTGGAAAAACTGACTTACGTGCCGCTGCAGCGTTTGTGCGAGGTGACAAGGAGTACCTGCTGTGGCTTGAAAACAAAAAGGAGCTGGGGGGATGAATGCCTCCTAACTAACAGAAACTAGCCCCAGAAGCGCCGCCCCCACCAGGGGCGGCGCTTTGTATATAAAAAACCGCGCTATGCGCGGTGAGTCTAGACAACGAGCGATTTGTTAGAGGCCAGTGTTATTTTAATCGAACGAGGTTCGGTGTATGTGGCTGATAGAAAGCTATGCCCCACAAGAGCACACCCATGAGCGTAGACGAAAACAGTACCTGCCAGTACGACATAGACACACTCCCGCTATAGTGTTACACCCCCAGCAACACTATCAGAGCTCTCCTGTCGCAACCGTGAAGTGCTCACGACGCAAGCGCATACAGCGCCGCCATACCCGAGAGCGCCATGAGCAGCGTGATGAGCCAGCCACACCCTGTAATGAACCAATGATTTTTAAAACGATGCATCCGTGAACTGAGGCGCACAATAAAAAAGAGCACTACCGGGGCCACCAACCCATTGGCTACAGCGGCATACAAAAGCCCTTTGATAGGATCGAGCCCAGCTATGTTCGCAATGACCGCCACCACCATCGACACAATAATGACGCCATAAAACGCGTCTGCTTGAGCCAGCGTGTGGTACAAGCCACGCTTCCAGCCAAAACTCTCTGCAAGCGCATACGCGCTCGAGCCGGCAAGCACCGGCAGCGCCAAAAGCCCCGTTCCAATAATGCCAATCGCGAACAAGAAGTAGGTGAGGTCGCCACCAAACGGGCGGATAGCGAGCGCTGCTTGGTCGGCCGTCTCGATAGAGGTGATGCCGTTTGCATACAGCGTTGCTGCACACGCCGCGATAATAAAGAACATTATCAGGTTGGAAAAGAACATGCCGCTCCACACGTCGGTGCGCATGCTGCGGATTCCAACTCTCAACACCTCGTCACTCTCCTGCGGCGCGCTGTGTGTTGCGTTAAGACGCTTCTCCTCAACCTCTTGTGCGGTCTGCCAAAAAAAGAGGTAGGGCGATATGGTGGTGCCTAAAATTGCACACAGCAAAAGGAGCGCATCGCTCGTCCATACAAAATGCGGCACCACCGTGTAGTAGAGGACACTCCCCCAGTCGAGCCCGACCATAAACGCTGTGACCACGTAGGCAAACAGCGAGAGCGTCAACCATTTTAAAATTTTTGCGTAACGGGCATAGGTGGTAAAAATCTGCAGCAGCATGCTTGTTGTGGCAAAAAAGAGTACAAACACTATTGCGTGCACCTGAGGGACGACCAACCGCACAGCCGCAGCCATTGCGCCAAGGTCGGCAGCGATATTGAGCGTGTTAGCAACAAACAGCAGCGCGCACACGAGATAGAGCACGCCGGGCGCGTAGTGCTGCTTAATGTTTGCAGCAAGCCCTTTGCCCGAGACAATGCCAATGCGCGCACACATCTCCTGCACAATTGCCATGAAAGGAAAAGTAAAGAGCGCCAGCCACAAAAACCCAAAGCCGTAGCGCGCGCCCGCTTGCGAGTAGGTGGCTATGCCCGAAGGGTCGTCGTCGGCTGCACCGGTGATGAGGCCGGGGCCCAAGGTATGAAAATATTCTTCAGCAAGTTTGAGCGGCTTTTTGTTCACGAGGCGCCTCTCCTCTCGTTCGGTGCGCTTAATGGTCTCCTCGAGCATCCGTGCGGGCGCTTCAAAAATCTCTTCGACAATTTTTTTACCATCCATACTGAGCTCCCATTGTACCAAACAAAAAGGCGGCAGGAGGTGTTACTCCTGCCGCCCTTGCGTGCGAACACGCCCAAACACAATAAGATCGTAGCCTTGCAGCATCCAAAATACATGGTCATCCACAAGGCTTTTCACAATCCTGGCCGCGATTGCTCGATACATTCCCTCGTAGTGTACAGAGTCGTATTTTCTCCCTCTCTGTTGCTTTTTGTAATACCAAGCACCTACATGTACCACATGTAGATCTGCCTGCGCATCACAATCCCTCCACCCCTCTTGCAGAAATTGACGGGTAATTGTCATACACTGACCGAGAGGGTGAATAACGATGTCCCGTATCGGCCGATGAGCAAAACGGGCGAGAGTGTCTGGAAAATCGCAATTGTTCTCCTTGCACAGTGCACCCTCGAGACTCAAGACATGTACATTCGTGACAGTCATAGTCGCACCTTTTGGTTACCTTTTGTGCTTTTTGAACCCTTGACTAGTATATATTAGTGTAGTGCTTAATGCAAGAGCGGGGCTGTAGTGTTCATGATTGATGTGCTAGTGTGGTGGCATATGGAAAGTGAGATGCGCGCCGTAGTCTCCGGAAGGGTGCAGTTGGTCATGTACCGCGACTTTACCTGCCGCGCAGCAAAACGGTTCGGGCTCGTGGGTACTGTGCGCAACTTGCGTGACGGCACTGTTGAGGTGGTGGCTCAGGGTGATACAAAAAAACTTGAACACTTTGTCTCAACGCTGCGCCGCGGCTCTCCCCTCTCGCGCGTTGATGGTGTCGAGGTTGAGTGGCGCACACCCTCCAAAGATTTTAAAATCTTTTCGATTATTTTTTAAAACGAAAATCCCAGCAGCGTGTTGCACTGCTGGGATCGTGTTGTTCGAAGTGAGCACATTTTACGTTTTCATAATTTGAATGTAAAAAAACGCAGGATGGGCTTCAACGAGATGCCCTACCGCAGCAGCCCAAGTGGGCCCATAGGCACGGTACAAACTACCGTCACCAACCTTAGCACACCACTGGCCTTTTTCTGTGTGCACCTC
>JAUPWA010000061.1 GCA_030916835.1 Patescibacteria group bacterium
CTGTATGCAGCATCACGCACCAGTGATGATATGGGGCTACCCGCTCTTGTGCATGGTGATGGTATGCGATTTGACGGCAGTTATCGATATAATCACATACTCAGCGATCCTCAGCATGACACACGCATTAAACAGCAAAATATTGATTTAGTAGAGAAAATACATACAGAGCGTACGCTCCATTTTGGGCACAGCACGTCGCCAGAGGCGCTTAAAACTCTCGCCGATCTTCTTGCTGTTTGCAAAGCCCATGGGGTGTATGTGGTCGGCTTTTTGCCGCCCTTCCCGCGCCCTCTGTATACCGCAATGATGGATACAGATGACGCCTATCGCCACACCATACAAACATTACCCAAAGAGCTTGAGCAGGAGTTTTCGCTACAGGGATATGGTTTTTATAATTTCACCGACAGTTCGATTATCGGGGGTGGGGACTATGAGTATACTGACGCCGGCCATGGTTCAGAGATACTGTACGCACGCCTCAGCGTGTACCTTGCGGTGCACGATGAGGTGCTGCGAGAGGTTCTCGATGCCTCATCGCTAGAGCAACGTCTAACGCAAAACCCTGGCACTTCTTTGCGTGGTGGAGTGTGGTAAAGTGCGAAACATACTATATGAAAAAAGCCCCTATCTTTTTGAGTGTTGGGATTGCTCTGTACCTTTTCTTTGCAGATCGAGGATTTCGGCAACTCCCTGGGTT
Source organism: Patescibacteria group bacterium (assembly GCA_030916835.1). GTDB lineage: Bacteria > Patescibacteriota > Minisyncoccia > Phycocordibacterales > SBAW01 > GWA1-54-10. Next base: position 704 of record JAUPWA010000061.1, read on the forward strand.
TAAAGGTGTTTTTTATCGCCTGTATCATCATGCGCCAGGAAAGCGTGGTGTGATCTCACTCACTACCGTGCATGCTATACCAATCTCTATTGATTTGCGCGATGACATAATCGCTACGGCACTTATTGAATATGGTCAGTGGGAGCCAAGTCTCACAAAGTTTATGTGTCGTGTGGTAAAGCCCGGCATGACCGTAATCGATATTGGGGCGCATGTTGGCTACTACACAACCTTATTTGCAAAATTAGTTGGAAATGAGGGTACGGTGATTTCGTTTGAACCAGAGCCGTACAACTTTTCGCTTCTTGCGCACAATGCTGGAGCGCTGTCTAATTGCACACTTATCAACAAAGGAGTTTCGGATGTGGCGGGGCCCGCTACGCTTTATTTAGCAGAAGGTAACTTAGGCGCACATAGCATGCGTAGCGCAACGAGCATGTCGACACCTATTGAAACGGTTAGGCTTGACGAGTACCTCAAAGATACACCGGTGCATGTTATAAAAATGGACGTTGAAGGGAATGAGCCTTTTGCGCTCAAAAGTATGCGCGCCTTGCTTGCACAACCTACAGTTGTGCTTATTTTTGAATATATTCCAGGGTATGTTGCTGCACCTGAAGAAATGTTTACACAACTATCGCAAGCTAACTTCACGCTGTATGAAATTACACACGACACCGGCGACCTTGTGTTGTTGCCTACTATTCCTACCGAGCAAAGAGTATTTAATATTTTGTGCACTAAAGAGCCGCTTTAAATTATCGATCGGTGCTATAGACCAATATTGTTGCAAGAGAAACGCCAAAAAGTATGGTGCACAGATTGGCAATAAGGTAGCCCCACAAGCCTCCGAAGTAAATGCCGATAAGAGGGAACGCTATTTGAGCGATGGGGTTGAGGGTATTAAGTATGTATAGTGATCGTGTCTTTTTGAGGGCGGTCAGTGCTGTAACAGGCAGGTATACTGCTGCGCCAATGATGAGGCCGAGTGCTATCGCGAGCGAGTAGGGAATAGCTTCGGTATAGGTGGGGAAGAAGAGGTAGAAGAGGGGTGCTGCCACAACCATATAGCCGCCTGCAACAAGCGCCCCGGTTGCTGTGGCGAATACTATTTTTCGGGGGAGTTCTCGGCGAATTTCAGCAAGCGTCCGTTCTGAAAATTTTGGTAACAGCGCGCTTCCTAAAAATTTAAAACAGATGTTTCCGATGCGCTCAGGCATCGCGCTTGCAAAACTATACAGCGCGAGCGCGGGTGCGCCTAAGAAGTGGAATATAAATATATTTCCTAATTGACCAGCCACCGAGCCAAACACGTTCATAAAACTCAGATGGACTCCGTAGGAGAGCGCGCTCTCGTCTACGGTATGGTTTGGTTTTTGTCGTACAAGTGTGAGACGGTAAAACACAAAGGCGAGTGCGCTCTGTACCAGCATGTTGGCTGCCAAAATGATAAGTGGGGAGTGAGACCACACCGCCGCTGCGATGAGCGCTGCGTAGTAGATAATGTTAGACGCACTGTTGTAGAGCGTGAGACCTTTGAAATTTTTTCTACCTGCAAAGAGTGCGCCGTAGGTGTTGTATGCATACAACAGTGGTGTACCTATAGCGATAAAAACCAAGCCTCCAGCTATGAGCATATTGCCTTGCCAAAGATAATAGAGTGCCGCAGCAAGCGAGCCAAAAAACGGAATAAGGCCCCAGAGGAGTTGGGCGCGTACCGATGCTCGGAGTGTGCCCTCACTGCCTTGTGCTACGGCGCGAGTTACTGCCACATTCATGCCGGTAAGGGTAAATGCGGTTGCTATAGAGAAAAACGAAAGAAGGTACTGGTAGGTGCCATAGGCTTCTTTGGTAAGAAAATGAGCGTACGCAACATACAGCGCGAGCGATAAGGCTGAGATAATAATTGCGTTTATGTTGCTCCAAAAGCCGCTATACAAAAGGTATAGCATGTCCGTTTTGGTGTATCGTTCACTCCAGCGGGCTATATCTTTGAGGCGTTGTCGCATTACTCCTGTACGGTACCACACCTCGCTTGCTGTGGTATAGTACCCTGCGTATGGCATACACCAAGGTTTTGCGCTGGATCCTTCTTGGGGGTCTCAGCCTCGTCTTTTTTATTCCTTTTATTATCGCTGATGGGCAAGGGTGGTTCCCGAATCTCTTCTTCCCGTACATTACAGGAAAGAACTTTGCGTTTCGGTTGCTCATAGAAGCACTTTTTGGCGTGTACGTGCTCCTGGCGCTGCGCGAACCAAAATATCGCCCAACAGCTTCCAATATACTCTGGGCCGTCGGGGTATTTGTTGCGTGGCTTGGTATCGCAACACTCCTTGCGGTTGATCCTGTTAAGAGTTTTTGGAGTAACTTTGAGCGCATGGAAGGGTATATTACGCTTTTACACCTCGGTGTGTACTTCTTGTTGGCTGGTGTGGTTGTTACTACTGAGCGTTGGTGGGACCGTTTTTTCCAAATTGCTATCGCCGCTGGCGTTTGGCAGGCAGTGTACTCACTGTGTCAGTTACTCAACCTCTTTGGTCTTAAACCTTCGTCGCAGTCTGGAGCACGTCTTGACGGTACGTTTGGTAACGCGGCCTATTTAGGCGTCTATATGCTGTTCGTGGTATTTATAATTCTTTTACTGCTCGTGCGGCAGCGACGCTCTGTTATGGCGCAAGTACTCTATGGAGTATCACTCGTGCTCTGCAGCTCAGCGCTCTTCTTTACTCAAACCCGCGGTGCGCTGTTGGGTCTCGTGGGTGGGCTCATCATCTCGGCTCTGTTTGTGGCATGGCGCGCTCGAGAGAGGCAGTGGAAGACGCTGCGCACGGTCTCGTTTTGGGGGCTTGGTGCAGTAGCGATCCTTATAGTTGCGTTTCTTGCATTTCGTCACACTGCGTTTGTACAGCAATCGGAGACGCTCAGTCGTGTCGCGAGCATATCGCTCTCAGATCGTACAACCATATCGCGTTTCTATATCTGGCACATGGCATGGCAAGGGTTTGTTGATAGTCCAAAGGCGGCGGTCGTTGGGTGGGGACAAGAAAACTTTAGTTATGTCTTCAACAAGTACTACATACCGCAGATGTATGACCAAGAGCAGTGGTTTGACCGTGCGCACAATCAGTTTTTGGACTGGCTTATTGCTGGCGGCGCCCCTGCTTTTGTACTGTATATATGCTTCTTCTTGTTTGTTGTTGTGGCGGTTATGCGTTCTGACCTTGAGGCGCCAGAGCAGGCGGTACTCATTGGGCTTTTAGCCGCGTATGCGTTTAACAACCTCTTCGTGTTCGATGACCTTATGAGCTCGGTGTGGTTCTTTACCTTGCTGGCGCTTGCCTACGGTCTTTCGCGTAGAGAAGTGCACGGTCGGATATTCCTCTCAAAACCTATGAGCGAGCATGGGGTTGCTATTGCAGCACCTATCATCATCGTGATAGTTGGTGTTGGTATGTGGGCACTGAACGCTCCCGGTATCGCTAAGGCAAAAAATCTTATTACAGCGATCACAACGGTCGTTCCGGTCACCGATGGCGCTGGGAACATATCAGGTGCAGCCAAAGATCCACAAAAAAATCTTGCTGACTTTAAGACTGTACTCGGCCCTATGGTGTGGCCAGGTACGCCACTGGGTACCCAGGAGGTCACGGAGCAGTTGATGCAGTTTTCTTCTGGACAAGCCGGCTCCTCAAACATTGATCCGTCAGTAGTAAAAGACACCTTTGACCTCGCGGTTGCGCAGGGTACCGCTATGAACCAAGAGCGTAAGAACGATGCCCGCCTCGAGCTTTTCATGGGCGTCTTGTACGGTACGCATGGTCAATACTCAGAGGCTAAAAAGTGGCTGGATCAAGCACAGACTCACTCACCACAAAAGCAGCAAATCATGTTCCAGACGGGTATCTATGCACTGAATGCGGGGGATATGCAAACCGCACTAGCTCAGTTTAAGAAAGCGTATGACGAAGAACAAAACTCATCTGATGCGCGCATCTTCTATGCGATAGGGCTGTACTATGCGGGCCAGCTGCAAGCAGGAGACACTCTGTTGCTCACGGGGCCCAAGAGTCAGGGTTTTGGCACGGTGTATATGTACGACCAGCGCCTTATGCAGGTCTATACCAATCTCAAAATGAACGATCGTATTATCGCTATATGGAAAGATCGTGTAGCAAAAAATCCAAAAGATGCGCAACTCTATATAGGTCTTGCCACGGCTTACTATACGGTTTCTAAGGACGTGCCGAGCACTATAGAGGCTTTACAACAAGCTATCGCTGCTGATCCAAATCTTGCGTCTCAGTGGCAACCAATCATTCAGCAACTCCAGAGTGGGGCTATTAAGCCATAACACACCCTCTCACCTTATCAACAACTACCACCCCCTGGCTCTCCAGGGGGTGGTATTGTGTAATTGTCACTTATTAATTATTTCTTAAACC
>JAUPWA010000062.1 GCA_030916835.1 Patescibacteria group bacterium
ATGGGTAAGAAACGAATAGTAAAAAAAGGAAATGATGCAGGCGCAGGTTCTCGTGCAGGCGCAAACAAGACCGTCAAGCGCAAACTTGATACGGGCCGTTTGTATGTGGAAGCTACCTACAACAACACAAAAGTCTCGCTCACCGATGAGCGCGGCAATGTTGTTGCTTGGTCATCAAGCGGCAGCCTTGGATTCGCTGGCGCGAAGAAGGGTACGCCGTTTGCAGCCGCAAAGGTAGGCGAACTCTTGGCCGACAAGGCAACCGCTATGGGGGTCAAGGAGGTCTCTGTGGTCATTGCAGGAGTTGGCGCTGGTCGTGAATCTGCTATCCGCGCATTCATCACCAAGGGTATTGGCATCGGCGGTATCAAGGACATGACACCAGTACCACACAATGGCCCACGCCCACCAAAGCCACGCCGCGTATAAATTTTTAAAACGACTATGATAACTGGACCAAAATATAAAATTTGTAAGCGCCTCGGTGCCGCTATATTTGAAAAGTGCCAAACCCAAAAGTTCCAACTCGCGATGGAACGCGCACCTCGTAAGCGCAGTGGCAAGCGTGGTGGCAGTGACTATGGCGCACAGCTTATCGAAAAGCAAAAGGCACGCTTTACCTATGGTCTTTCTGAAGGACAGTTTAGCCGCTACGTATTTGAAGCCATGGGTAAGGGCGGCGATAGTGCAGCAAGCCTCATGGGCCGCCTTGAGTCACGACTCGACAACGTTGTATACCGCGCAGGTTTTGTGCGCACCCGCCGCGCTGCTCGTCAACTCGTCTCACACGGACACGTTATGGTAGGAGGTAAGCGCATGACCATTCCCTCGCACCGCGTTGAGGTTGGAGACGTCGTCTCTATCCGCCCCGAGAGCCGCAACTCACCACTTTTTGCAAATCGTCAGGAACAAGTAGCAGAAACCACCACCCCCGCATGGATGACCCTTGAGGAAGGGGGAATGGGCGTCACCATAGCAAGCGAGCCGACCGTTGCAACGAGCGAGTTGCAGTTCAGCGCGCCTGTTATTATCCAATTCTATAGCCGCTAATAGTTAGTGGATTTATTAATCACGTAATACAACGATTGAGTTATGATGGAGTATTCTATAACACTGCCAAGTAAGCCACGCGTCGTCTCTGAGGAGGAGTACGCGGGCACCTATGAAATAGACGGGTTGTACCCCGGCTATGGCCACACCCTTGGCAACAGCTTGCGCCGCATTATCCTTTCATCGCTTCCGGGCGCTGCTATCACCTCGGTGAAAATCGATGGGGTTGAGCATGAGTTCTCAACGATGGACGGTGTGCGCGAGGATGTGGTAACTATTTTACTTAACCTTAAAAAGCTCCGCTTTGAGGTACTTACCTCAGAGGCGCAGACGGTTACGCTTTCTGTGCGAGGACCCAAGAAGGTCTCAGGCGCTGACATTACTGTCCCCGGCCAGGTGCGCCTCCTTAATCCAAACGCATACATCTGCGAACTTACCGACAAGGACACAAAACTTGAGGCAGAGTTCCGTGTTGAGCGTGGTCTTGGCTACGTCCCTCGTGAAGCGCTCAAGAAAGACCGAGTTGAGATCGGTGAAATTTCTCTCGATGCTGCATTCTCACCAATTCGCCGCGCAAACTATGAGGTAGAAAACATGCGCGTTGGCGATCGTACCGACTTTAACCGACTACGCATCACTATAGAAACCGACGGTACTATTAGCCCTCGCACCGCACTTGAGCAGTCAATTGAGGTCATGATCACACAGCTTAAAGCAGTTGTTGGCTTCCGCGAGGAGGAGGACCTAAGTGCGTCGCAGAGCACTCCTGCAGTAGAGACATCTGCTTCGAGCGCATCTCTTGAGGCTTCGTCTGAGGCTATGAAGACACGCATCGAGGACCTTGATCTCTCATCTCGAACTGTCTCTGCACTTGAGAAGGCAAACATCCGCACCGTGGGTGGTCTTGCTCGCAAAAAGGAGGAGGACCTCTTGGAGATTGACGGACTTGGTCCAAAGGCCATTCAGGAAATTAAGCGCGCACTCGCAAACTTCGGCATAGTGCTGAAATAGCAAACTAGTGCAACGATAAGAACAAAAACATGAGACACGGCAATGTAAACAGAAAGTTTGGGCGAAAGACAGACGAGCGAAACGCGCTTATGCGCTCACTCGCGCGCTCGCTTGTGCTTGAGGGTCGCATCCAGACGACTGAGGCCCGCGCTAAAGAAGTACGCCCTATGGTTGAAAAACTTCTTACCCGAGCTAAAAAGGATACACTTGCCAATCGCCGCACTCTTATCGCTTCGCTTGGCGACGTTCCTACCGCTCAAAAACTGATACAGACAGCTGAGAGCTACAGCGGGCGTAATGGCGGTTACCTGCGTATTGTGAAGATGGTTCCGCGTAAGGGTGATGCATCACCGATGGCAGTAATTGAATTTGTATAGGCTTATGATAACGATTGACGCAGCAGACAAAACACTTGGTCGAGTAGCAAGCACCGCCGCAAAAGCATTGCTTGGCAAACACAGCGCCGCATTTGCAAAGAATGTGGTGGCAGATGATGGTGTCAAAATCATCAATGCCTCGCGCATTGCGGTTACCGGCAACAAGAAACAGGACAAGGAGTACGTCCGTTACTCAGGCTACCCAGGTGGGCAAAAAATAGAGAACTATGCTATGCTCACAGCGCGCAAGGGTACTGAGGAGGCTCTTCGCAAGGCGGTTTTGGGCATGCTCCCAAAAAACAAGCTCCAGAAGCCCCGCATGAAAATGCTCACGATAGAGAAGTAGTGAGTTAATAAAGAAGCATATGGCAACCACTAAAGAAAAATCAGACAAATACATTGAGGCTGTAGGCCGCCGAAAGACGGCTATTGCCCGTGCGCGCATCACTCCTGGAGCACGTACCGCTGTCACCGTTAACAGCAAAGACATAAACGACTACTTTGTAACTGAGCCACTGCGCGTCACCGCACTTGAGCCATTTCTTAAAGTAACTCTCCCGACACAGTTTACTATCACCATTGTCGTCTCTGGTGGCGGTATCGCTGGCCAGGCAACCGCAGTGCGCCACGCTATCTCACGCGCACTTGTTGAGTACGACCACGAGCTTCGCACACCACTCAAAAAAGAAGGATTTCTTAAGCGCGACCAACGCGCCAAAGAGCGCCGCAAGCCAGGCTTTGTCAAAGCCCGCAAGCGCAAGCAGTGGTCAAAGCGCTAATCTCAAACTATTTGAAACATTCCGCCTACTGGGCGGAATGTTTTTTGGAGTATACTGGGTGCATATGGAACCATTTTTTCTTATCGGGGCATTTGTTATTGTATTAATAGCGTGGGCACTGTTTGGTATGCCAATTTGGCGCGTGTGGGCGCAGCGCAAGCAGGGTGAGGCCGATTTGCAGCAAGCACACAAGGAGCAGCAAATTCAGGTATCTAAAGCACAGGGGCGGCTCGATGCTGCTACAATAAATAAACAAGCGGCAATTATTGAGGCAGAGGCAGTAGCGGCACAAATTGAAAAAATTGGGCAAACTCTTACCAAGCACGACCTGTATCTGCGCTGGCAGTGGATCAAGATGATGGAGGAGCGCCCTGACAGCTCGGTCATCTATGTGCCGACTGAAGCCAACTTGCCTATCATGGAGGCCGGAAAGCGCCGCGAGTAGCAAAATATTTCTTAATATACTATAGTCTCTTCAGAGGGGCAGGATTACGACAGTTGTCTTGGCAGCAACTGCCCGGCATGCTCGCGTCACCCATAGAATGGGTATGCTTTCTGCCCCTCTGGCCTATGCCGGCACCTTTGTGTGTCGGCTTTTTTCTTTGACACAGTATTTATTTTGTGTAAAATGCGTGTACTATGGACGGTACAGAAGAAGAATTCGTGCCGGAGGATGAAGCCGTTGATGGCCCCTCAGCACTCAAAAAACTGCGAGAAAAATTAAAAAAAGCTGTCGAGGAGAAACAAGAATATTTAGATGGATGGCAGCGCGCTCGGGCAGACTTTGCTAACTACAAACGAGAAGAGGCAACTCTCTATGTCGACAGAGAAGACAGGATTAAGGCAGAGTTTGTTGAAGAGCTACTCCCAGCACTCGACTCGTTTGAACTATCACTGCGACACACGCCCGACAACAAGGACCTCGCGATGATCTACAGACAACTCCTTTCAGCACTTAAAAATCTTGGCGTTGAGCAATTTGGGAAAGCAGGAGAGACGTTTAACCCACACACATACGAGGCTCTGCGCGAAGTCGCAACCGAAGAGGTGGGCAAAGAGCACACTATTGAATCGGTTGAACGCTCCGGCTATAGTATTGGCGATAGAGTGATCCGACCCGCACAGGTCTCTGTCTATACATCCTAACCCTGTGCGATGTACCACCAGTTACACACATTAATTACATAATCAATTCGCTATGGCAAAAATACTTGGAATCGATTTGGGCACAACAAACTCCGCAATGGCTATCATGCGTGGTGGTGAGCCACAGATTTTAGAGAACGCTGAGGGCGCACGCACAACCCCGAGCGTTGTGGCACTCTCCAAAACAGGCGAGCGCCTCGTGGGCCTCATTGCGCGCCGCCAAGCGGTGACCAACCCAAAAAACACAGTCTACCAAATCAAACGCTTCATTGGTCACAACTTTGATGAAGCGCTCGTGCAAAAAGACAAGACTGCTGTGCCATTTGAGATGCGCAAGTCACAAAATGGCGGCATTGAAGTGGAGATGGGGGCTGCGCCCGCGGGCGGATGGTATCGCCCTGAGGAGGTGTCAGCGATGATCCTCCAGAAGTTAAAAGCAGATGCAGAGAAGCGCTTGGGTGAGCCTATCACTGAGGCGGTCATCACCGTGCCTGCCTACTTTAACGATGCACAACGCGCCGCAACGCGCGACGCTGGCAAGATTGCTGGCCTCGAGGTCAAGCGCATCATCAACGAGCCGACCGCAGCAGCGCTCGCCTATGGGTTTAATAAAAAGAAGGATGAGAAAGTGGTCGTCTTCGACTTTGGTGGTGGTACCTTCGACATCTCGGTCTTGGAGGTGGTCATGGCTGAAGGGAACGAAGGCTCTATCGAAGTGCGCTCCACCGACGGCGATGCACACCTGGGTGGTAAAGATATCGACCAAAAAATTATTGATTGGATAGCGACCGAGTTTCAAAAAGAGAGTGGTATTGATGTGCGCAGCGACGCACTCGCGCGCCAGCGCCTCGACGAGGCTGCTGAGAAGGCAAAGATCGAGCTTTCGACCGCACTTGAAACCGAGATCAATATTCCGTTTATTACTTCAGACTCATCAGGGCCGCGCCACCTCCTCTTAAAAATGACGCGTGCAAAGCTCGAAGAGCTTTCAGCAGAGTTCATCAGCCGCGCACTGGACATCACCAAGCGTGCGATGGAAGCGTCTCCATTTAAGATTGCTGACATTAACGAGGTCATACTTGTTGGTGGCCAAACCCGCATGCCAGCGCTCCAAGCAGCGGTTGAGCAGTACTTTGGTAAGAAGCCAAACATGAGCGTAAACCCCGACGAAGTAGTTGCCATTGGCGCCGCTATTCAAGGTGGCATCCTTGGTGGGGAAGTGCGCGACGTGCTCCTGCTCGACGTTATCCCGCTTTCGCTTGGTATCGAAACGATGGGCGGCGTTGCAACCAAGCTCATCGAGCGCAACACCACCATCCCAACCAGCCGCTCGCAAATCTTCTCAACAGCGACAGACAACCAGACATCAGTCGATATTAAGATCACCCAAGGAGAGCGCGCTATGGCAGCGGACAACAAAATTCTTGGCACGTTCATCCTCGATGGTATCCCACCTGCACCACGCGGCCTCCCACAGGTTGAAGTAACCTTCGACGTCGACGCCAACGGTATTCTCACCGTGAAAGCAAAAGATAAGGCAACCAACAAAGAGCAGTCTATCCGCATCGAGGGCTCCTCTGGTCTCTCTGACGCCGACATTGAAAAGATGCGCAAAGATGCTGAGAGTAACGCAGAGAGTGATAAGCAAAAAGTAGAGCTCGCAAGCGCTCGCAACGAAGCGGAGCAAGCGATATATGCCGCACGCAAAGCGCTCACCGACCTGTCTTCTGACAAGGCAGGCAACAAAGACAAAGTACCCGCAGAGTTGGCAACTTCAATCAATGAAAAAATTGCTGCTGTAGAAGCAAAGAAGGGCACGGATGTAACCGCTGACATCAAAACCGCAACCGAGGAGCTCGGCCGTGAGCTTTCGAAACTCTATGAGGCAGTGCAGAAGGCAGGTTCGGGTGCACCACAAGGCACTCCAGAAAATCCTACACCCGACGCAGGAACACAGCCTGGACCCGACACTCAAACTCCTCCACAGCAGTAGATGCGGTAAACGGCGGGTTCGCAATACAACACAAATTTAAGATTTGTGCTATAGTTACCGTTCATGGACGAAAAGGATAGCAAACCCAAAAAGCGGGCAAGTATAGGCGCGGTGCTGCGCTTGTACTTTTCGTATGTAAAAAAGTATCCGTGGCTACTTGCAACAGTGTTTATGGGCGGCATCCTGACACAAGCAGCATTCCTCGCCTCGCCACTCTACCTAAAGCAATTTTTTAACACGCTTACCAATGGCACGACCGATAGTAGCAACATCAAAGCCCTGTATGTCCTTCTTGCGATTATAGGGCTCATCTACCTTGCCGAAGTTGTAGCACGAAGAATACAAGGATGGAGCGTTGCTGCGCTTGAGTCAAAAGTGATGGGCGATCTTTTTGACGACTCGTTTACGTATCTTATCAATCACTCATACAACTTCTTCACCTCCAATTTTGCTGGCTCTCTCACCCACAAGGTAACAAAGTTTTCTCGTTCGTTTGAGGCACTGTTCGACAATATAGCAGTGAGCTTCTTTACGACTTTCTTGTTTGTTACCGGTGCTGTAGGGGTCCTCTTTATGCACAACCATACGCTTGGTATAGCACTTGGTGTATGGAGTGTGCTTTTCCTTTGGTTTCAAATGTATGTTGCTCGCTTGAGGCAACCAGTGCGCGAGGCCCGCTCAGAAGCGGATACAAAAATAACAGCCACTCTGTCTGATGCTGTTTCAAACCAAAATACCATTGCACTTTTTTCAGCATCAAACCATGAGCGTACTATTTTTACTGCGGTCGTGAGCGATTGGCGTAAAAAAACATTCAAGTCGTGGCTCATTGATGATTGGATTTGGGGAGGTATCGGTATATTTATTGCAGCAATCGAAATAGGGCTTTTGTATGGTGCGGTAGTGTACTGGAAGCAAGGGCAACTTACGATTGGTGACTTTGTGCTCATCCAAGCCTACCTCATGACCACCTTCGATCGACTGGTTGGTATCAATCGTGATTTGCGGCGTTTTTATGATTCGTTTGCTGACGCAGGCGAGATGGCGGCAATTCTGCAGACTCCACACGAGGTGACTGACGCGCCCCGTGCACCAAAACTACAAATTGCCAACGGGGCGATCGATTTTAAAGCGGTAGAGTTCTTCTTCTACTCTGAGAAGGGCGTACTGCATGACTTAACCCTCACCATCAAAGGCGGACAAAAGGTCGCGCTTGTGGGGCCCTCGGGAGCGGGGAAGTCGACCATCACCAAACTCTTGCTGCGCCTCTTTGACGTGAAGGGTGGCAGCATTGAGATCGATGGGCAAAATATCGCGAAGGTGACCCAAGATAGTTTACGCGAAGCAATTTCCTTTGTGCCGCAAGAGCCAATACTCTTCCACCGCACATTGATGGAGAACATCCGCTATGGGCGTCTCAGCGCAACCGACGAAGAGGTACTTGATGCGGCAAAAAAGGCACACTGTCATGAATTTATTTCGGGCTTACCGCAAGGATATGAAACGTTTGTCGGTGAGCGGGGAGTGAAGCTCTCGGGTGGTGAGCGCCAGCGTGTTGCTATCGCTCGTGCCATCCTCAAAAATTCTCCCATCTTGGTACTCGACGAAGCGACCTCGAGCCTCGACTCAGAATCAGAGTCGCTTATTCAAGATGCACTCAATGTCCTCATGGAGGGCAAGACCGTTATTGTTATAGCCCACCGCCTCTCAACTATTATGAAAATGGACCGCATCATTGTGCTACAAAACGGCGCTATTGTTGCAGACGGCACGCACAATGAGCTTTTGGAACAAGGCGGCCTCTACCAAAAACTGTGGAGCATCCAGGCCGGTGGTTTTTTAGCTGAAGAATTAGAATAAAAGCTTCATAAAATGTCAAGAAAAATCTTGCAAGCTACATTTTCTCTGATAGAATGGTCGTAAATATGTCTAACAAGAAGGATTACTACGAAGTGCTCGGGGTCACCAAAACCGCCTCAAAAGAGGAGATTAAAAAAGCATTTCACAAACTCGCACACAAGTACCACCCTGACAAAGCACAAGGAGATGCCGACAAATTTAAAGAACTCAGCGAGGCATATAGCATCCTTTCAGACGATAAGAAGCGTGCCGAGTATGACTCATATGGTCGCGTGTTTAGCGATGGAGCTGGCGCAGGCGGCTTTGGTGGTGGTGCTGGGTTTGATTTCTCGCAATTCCAAGGAGCGTTTCAGCAAGGCTTTGGCTTTGATTTTAGTGATG
>JAUPWA010000063.1 GCA_030916835.1 Patescibacteria group bacterium
CAGACTTTACTATACCACAAAATTAAGTTAAAAGGAAGTTTTAGTTAATTTCATCAATTTTCGCCGCTAAAATAAAGTCGTTTTCAGAAAGGCCGCTAATGGCGTGCGTAGTGAGTTCAACCGTGACCGAGCCCCAGGAGACACCGAGGTCAGGGTGATGCTGCTCTGCCTCGGCAATGTCGGCCACCTTGTTGGCAAACGCCATAGCCTCTTTAAAATCCTTATAATGAAATTCACGTACAAGCAGGTGTGCATCATCAACCAACATCCACCCCTCGTGGAGGTGTTGAAGCAAAGCCTGCGCATCGACAGCCGTCAGGGGCGCCACTCCTCCTTCGCACGGTATGCAACGCTTTTGTGCGAGAGGTGTCTGTGCATCAGTCATAGGTTGAGTATAGCATTATCGCGTATGCGCCAAGCTAATGACATGGTCGAGAAATTCAGGAACATTGGAACCAACCGCATGGAGCGCTTTCGGTAGCAGCGACTCCTTGGTCATCCCCACCGCTGCAGCACTGTTAATTTCAAGAAAATATATCCCACGCTTACTCACGATAAAGTCGGAGCGCGAGTAATGTTTGGCACCAAGCGCCTCATGCACTTTAATAGCCGCATCACAAAGAATCTGCTTCTCAGCATCATTAAAATTACCCGGGCAAATTTCCTTCGACTCACCACTATACTTAGCTTCATAATTAAAAAAAGCATGCTTGGGAGGCGGGATGATCTCAATTGGAAAGAGAGCATATGACCTCTGCCCTCGAAAATGGTCGATAACGCCCACCGTTGCCTCGCGCCCTTTAATGAACTCCTCAACCAACACTGTGGGCGAGACTGCAAGTGCATGCTCAAGCCCATCACGCAGCGCGTGGTAGCTGTCGGCTACCGTCATACCAACCGAGGACCCCCCAACAACCGGCTTGATAATCGTTGGATGTGGGAAGGTGCGAAACAGGTGGAGCGAAAGTGCATCGAGGTCGTCGCCGGGCTCAACCAATACCCCCTGAGCAATTTTGACACCAAGTTTTTTAACTATTTCACGGGTTGTGTGCTTATTAAACGCAATAGTTGAGGTAAATGCGTCCGAGCCGGTATAGGGTATACCGATCTCCTCGAGTAGTTTTTGGACTACCCCATTTTCACCATACTCACCATGGAGCACGTTAAATGCTATATCGACGCCCACGAGAGCCTTTTCAGGCGTGAGTGCGCGGCCGTGCACATGCCACTGCCCATCTTTGTCTATGAAAATATCGCGCGCCTCGTATTTCTCTTGATTAAGATGCTCGAGCACGTTGGCGCCCGACTTAAGCGAAATCTCATATTCGCTCGATGGCCCACCCCGCAGTACTCCCACCACTGTTCGCATATACAGGAGTATACCAAGAAATTCTTCCTCAAGTTACGAGAGGAGCTCCCGCCGGCTAGAGCTGCGATGGTAACCAATAGCATAGCGGTGTGCCTCGGCATTGGCGAGCAAGATGTCGCGCTCGCCTGCCCCCAGAGTAGCTGAGAAGCCTCTGATTTCGCGAGGGCGATGCTTTTCATCCTTCACCACACCCACCACTGGGATTTTCATTCCTAACTCCTTCAGTAGTGACTCAGCAACATTAATTTGAGCAGTGGCGCCGTCAACTACTATGAGCCGAGGCAGCGGCCACTCGTCATGACCCAAGCGCCGAGACAAAATCTCTTTGAGTGCGCCTGGATCGTCGCCAGCTTTGGCTTGGCGCAGGCGAAACTTGCGATACTCGCTTGGCTGCGCAGCACCCTCCTCAACCACCGTCATGACTCCCACCGCAGCACTACCGCGCAAGTGCGCGACATCATAGGCTTCGATCCGCCAGGGACGGATTGTCCCGAGTGAAGTCGAAGGGCTTTTGTATTCATCTTTAATGAGCGAAACGTCTTGAATGTGGTTGAGTGCGAACATCTGTTTGCGCAGCAGTGCCGCCTCTTCAAAATTCTCAGCCTTTGCGGCAAGCTTCATGTCACGCTCGAGCGACTTAATGAGCGTGGGTTTTTTTGCTTCAAAAAAGAGCGCGATGCGACGGATTATTTTTTGATACTCGGCCCGGCTCACCTCGCCGGTACACACGCCTGGGCACAGGCCAATGGAGCGATTAAAGCAGGGGCGGCACCGCTTGGCACCTTTTGCCATTTGCACATCACAGGGCACACATTTAGCATCATGATAGGGGAAGATTTTGCGCACCAACTTCATCGCCTCTTTGAGCTGCAAACCATGCGGAAATGGGCCGAACACATGCAAGTAACCGTTTTGCTCTGTAGCCGAAGCAAAACTACCCTTCTGGAGTGGTTCATCTAGCGACAGGGGGGTAGTTTTGCGGAGGCCTTCACCTAGCAGTTCTTTTCCACGTTTCAGTTCAATAATAGGAAACTCCTCATTACTGATGACAACATAGTTCCAACTCTTGTCGTCCTTTTCGTCGGTGTTGTAGTGAGGCTTATAGTTTTTGATGAGGTGCGCCTCGAGTATGAGCGCCTCGAGCACGGAGTCGGTCTGACGCCAGTCGATAGACTTGGCCTTCGCTACCATGTTGGCTATGAGCTGCGAGCGCACCTCGGCTATATCAGATGCGAAATAGGAGCGCACGCGGCCGCGCAAACTGGTCGCTTTGCCGATATATAAAACCTCCTTCTTTGGTCCAAGGAAGAAATAAACACCCGGTTCATCGGGCATTTTTTTGGCTTTAGCTTTAAATTGGTCGAGTGTCATAACATTGACACTTTACCACAAGAGTGCTCTTCCAAAAAGCAGGCGCGCTCCCGGGTGGGAGCGCAGTGTGCTTAGTGGAGATATCTCTTCTCCAGTTTTGCTGCCAACTCTTTGGCAGCCTCGATCTTGGCGGGATCAGCATTCAGTTCGGTCCAGATGCACACAGCTCGATCGGTTACCTGTCTGCGAAGTATCCCGCTATCGTCCTCGGCAGCATGGGCTTTTGCCCGCTGGAGTGCGTGCGCATACGCAATCAAACGTTTATACAACGGTGTGGCCATCGGGCACACAGTAAAGCGATCAACAGCATGCACCAAATCAGCTGGTATTACGAATGCCATGACGGCCTCCATTAAGTTTGCGAAGAAACAATATTCTTCGTGAGGATCTCCTAGATTTTCAAGATAGCACAGCAATTAGTTTTTTACCAATTTTTGTTATCCACTTTTACTACCTTCCTTTTAAAACGCGTTTGAGATATTTGCCGGTGTGGCTTTTGGGGTGGTTGGCAACCTCCTCGGGTGTACCTTTAGCCACAAGCTTGCCGCCACCCACTCCCCCTTCGGGCCCAAAGTCGAGCAGATAGTCGGCGCTCTTAATTACATCCATATTGTGCTCGATGAGCACCACTGAGTTGCCTGCTTGCACGAGGCGGTTAAGAATATCAATGAGTTTTTGCACATCTTCATAGTGGAGCCCTACTGTCGGCTCGTCGAGCAGATAGATTGTCTTTTGCAGGTGCGGTCGATAGAGCTCTGCAGCGATATTCGTGCGTTGTGCCTCGCCACCTTAGAGCGTCGTTGCCGACTGCCCAAGCTTCAGGTACCCGAGCCCGACCTCATCTAAGGTTTTGAGGCGATCATATATAGCAGGAATATCATTAAAAAACTCAATCGCCTCTTCGATGGTCATCTCGAGAATATCGTAGATACTCTTCTTCTTGTATTTTACCTCGAGCGTCTCTTTCATGAATCGCTTACCACCACAGATGTCACAGGTCACATATACCGTTGGCAAAAAGTGCATCTCAACCGCTATGACACCATTTCCCTCGCAGGCCTCGCAGCGGCCACCGGAGCGCGCTTGCGGCACATTAAAGGAGAAGCGTGACGCCTTCCATCCGCGAGCACGCGCCTCATTGGTCGAGGCAAACAGATCACGGATGAACGTGAACGAGCCCGTATAGGTTGCTGGGTTTGAGCGCGGCGTGCGACCAATTGGCGACTGATCGATCAAAATTGCTCGGCTCAGATTATCGAGACCTTTGATAGAGTGCGCATTAAACACCTGGTTGGTGCGGTAGCGCTTGTCAAAACGGGCCTTAAGGTTTTCATACAGCACCTCATAGAGGAAGGTCGACTTGCCCGAGCCCGAGACACCAGTGACCGCAACCATGCGGCCAAGCGGGAGCTTTACATCAAGATTGTTGATGTTAAATGCACTACCACCCTTAATCTCTATCCAACCCTTGTCCTTCTCCCGGCGCTCCTCGGGTATAGGCACGACCTTTTCGCCACGCAAGTAGCTGAGCGTGACCGAGCCACTGTCGTTTTTCTTTGCGGTCAGCAACTTCTCGAGATCGTCAGCCACGACAATATGCCCACCATGCACGCCGGCACCAGGGCCGATGTCGACCAAGTAGTCGCCTGCATAAATAGTGTCCTCGTCATGCTCAACAACGATGATGGTGTTGCCTAGGTTACGCAAATTGACGAGCGTTTTGATAAGGCGCTCATTGTCACGCTGGTGCAGGCCAATCGTTGGCTCGTCGAGCACATACAGCGCACCAACAAGCCCTGAGCCTAGTTGCGACGCGAGGCGGATGCGCTGCGCCTCGCCGCCCGAGAGCGTGTTGGCGCGGCGCTCGAGCGTGAGGTAGTCGAGGCCCACATCGAGCATAAACTTGAGGCGTGCAGTAATTTCTTTAATGACAGTTTTTGAAATCTCCTGATCCTTTTTTGACAAATCAAGCTCGACAAAAAAGTCGTATGCTTCTTTGATAGAAAGCTTGGTGATGTCGACTATGTTTTTTGCATCTTTTGGGGTCCCAGCTTCAGAAACTGCACCCTCTGTCACTAGATGAACCGCTCCAGAAGGTGCAGTTTCATCAGCCTTTAATTTTTGGGCTGCTTTTTCTTTATACAAAAACACATTTAGCGCCTCTGGGCGTAGGCGTGCACCATGACACACCGGGCATGCCTCGTCGGAGAAAAGGTGTTTGGTGCCCAGGCCGTTACACGCAGGACACGCGCCGTAGGGCGAGTTAAAAGAGAAGAGGCGCGGCTCGACCTCAGGGAAGGAGAATCCGTCATAGGCACACATAAATTTGGCCGAGATGAGTCGCTCACCTGCAGTATCTTCGATTTTAACCAAGCCTTCGGTCTCACCCAGCGCGCGCTCGACAGCCTCTGAAAGGCGCTCTTTTGCTGAGGCGAGTTGCTGCTTGTCTTTGCTGGAGAAGTCAGAGATGAGGATTTCATCGACAAGTGCGTCGATACTGTGCTTTTTATTTTTTGAAAGGATAATTTGCTCGCGCAGGCTCAGTAATTTACCATCAACCTTTACCTTTTCATATCCCTTGCCGAGTAAATCGTAAAGGAGTTGATAGTACTCGCCCTTGCGACCCACCACCACTGGTGCAAAGATGCGCACCGTGTCGTTTTTAATGACGATATCAAAAACTTTAATATCTTGCTTTCCTGTCCCGCGAAGCCTTGGCGAAGTGGGAGGAGCCAGTTTAGTCACTCCCTCAATAATGCTGTGGATTATCTCCTCGTTTGAGTGTTTGCGTATCTCACGACCGCAGATGGTGCAGTGCGGCTTGCCAACTCGTGCATAGAGTATGCGCAGGTAGTCATAAATTTCTGTGATGGTCGCCACTGTTGAGCGTGGATTGTTGGAGCGGCTCTTTTGGTCGATAGAAATAGCGGGCGAAAGGCCTGTGATTTCCTCCACATCGGGCTTTTGCATCTGGCGCAAAAATTGGCGCGCATAGGCCGAGAGCGACTCTATGTAGCGGCGCTGCCCCTCGGCAAAAATAGTATCAAACGCCAAAGAGGACTTCCCCGAGCCAGAGAGTCCAGTAAAAATGATCATCTTCCCTCGCGGAAGTTTGAGATCAACGTTTTTAAGGTTGTGCGTCTTTGCGCCTTTTATATGTATAAATTCCTCGGCCATATGTCTTTGCCACGCACACAGCCCCAAAGCCGTGCGCTTAGGGGTAGTGTATGTCACCCAGGAGTATACCACAACACGAGACTCATTAAAAATCCAGACACCTTCTGCCATTATACGATACGGACTATGGGGGATACACAATGCACCTACGCCGACGGTGGAATATTCTTTGGGGACACCAGCATCTTGAGAGAGTTACATTTGGCGGATACGAAACACTTGCCCAGCTGTATGGTGGGCGACCCTATTTTCATTTAGGGTACGTGGCCGAGCTACTCAACATACTTGACGATACAAAGGGTCAAATATTCTTAGTACGACACACCAGTTTTGGGGATGTTGAAAAAGCGTTGTGGTTTCACGAGCTATTTCGCAACCCAAAAAGACAGGACAACGAGGAGCAGAGTGCACAGTGTGCGAGCATGCTCATGCGGCTTATGAATCGCCCTGTACCTGAAATAGTACGAGTAAAGTCGCTTATCCTGGCAGCAAAACAAAAGCGTTTGCAATTTGAGCCAGACCATCAATTACTTCATGACCTCACGCTAGTAAAATTTGCTCAAGCTGCTGATGAGTATGACGATATGGCAAACTCCATACGTAAAGAAAATAAGTACCTTCTTGATATACACTACGCCGGTCGTCGCCTCTATGACCTTGAGACACTCATGCGCCGTGAGTATCTCTACCACCTACCGATCTTTCGTAAGCGATATGAAGCACAAGCAAGAGCAAACATTGTGCGCGAGATG
>JAUPWA010000064.1 GCA_030916835.1 Patescibacteria group bacterium
AGGGAAGCTCGTCGCAGCATTTAAGGCAGCGGAAAAGCTCGCAGACCCATACTTTAAACAGCAAATACGCCTCGCCTCAGACGCGGTGGAGCGCGGTTTTGTGCAGGTAGACAAGGAGTTAGAGTTTGAGGAAATGCAGGCCTCTAGGCGTCTCAAAGACCTCCAGGACGATATAGCTACCCGGAGCGAATACCTCTCTCTCGAAGAGCAAAACGCCCTAAAGGGTATTGAGCGTGAATACAAAACCACACTTGATACCACGAGGCAAAACCTTGCGGCGAGTGGGTTTGGTTCGTCATCTAAGCGAGCCGACACTGAACAACTCATAGATGAATCAACCGGAGATCTACGTGAGAGCACCAAGCGTTCCTTTGGGCAACAGAAGCTCGATGCGAACAATCAGCTTGTGCGTGGACAGCGCGACATCCAATCAGAGGTACAGCGACTCAAAGAGGTTGCGAAGCAGAGTAAGACAGGACTCTTCCGCAAGGCAGAGGAGGAGCTTGGAACGTCGGGACTTCCTAAACTCAACTTCGATGTGAACCCATTGGGCGGAATGGTCGGCTCAATCAATGAGGATAAGCAGAATGACATCTTGGGGGCAGTACGCAACCTTGTATTTTAAAATCCATGAATGAAAATAAATTAACATGTTCACAGTGCAAGAAAACTCGGCTGGTTACACGTCATCGTTTTTTGCATGTACAAAAATATAAAACCTCGACTACCTGCAAACCATGTATGTATGCGCAACGTCCAAAGAGGCCCCAGATGGCCATTGTCACGTTCGACTGTGAACTGTGTGCGACCACCACGACTCAGCGGCGAAGCTATAGAGCAGGAGCGAACAGGTTTTGCTCTACTATATGCGCACGAAAGCACCACGGACTCGAACGACGCAACAGGCCAAGCTACAACAAAGGTGGGTATTCCCTAAGCATGGAATTTCGAGAAAAACTCAGTGCTCGTAACCACAGGCTTATTGCCGAGGGTAAGCATCATTGGTGGAAGGGTGGCATTACCCCTATCAATGCCGCAATACGGACAACTGTTCGCTATTTGCGTTGGAAAAAGCAAGTTATTGAGCGCGACGGGTATACGTGCCAGCAGTGCAAAGTCTCAAGTACGCCGAAAAAGTTTGTTCTTATGCATGTAGATCACATTGAACCGCTTTCTTATCTCCTCAAAAAGTTTGGAATTTCCACGGTCAATGATGCTCGTCGGTGTGCGCAACTATTCGATGTCGCAAATGGACGTGTTCTGTGTGTTGATTGTCATAAGCAGACTGATACATATCTTAATAAAGCATTAACTTATTCAAACTAATATGCCAACACTAGCACCACAGGAGTACGAAAAGAACCCATTGTACCTGCGTCCCGGTGAGACGCCGGAGCAATACCAGGCGCGTACATCAAAATCAAATACCGGCCTCACACAGCTACCCGGCCAAGAACAAAAAGAAGCCGGAGCATCAGGCTTCACAAACTTTGCAGCCGCGCTCAATAAAGCCGTGTCTCTCGCACGTAACCAGCGACAAAGCGCAGACCTCGACATGCTCGGAAAGCAAATCAAGCCCGGTAGTGTCTCAGCATCATCATTCACCTCACTCCTTTCCGATATAAACACCGCGTCGAGCCGATACTCAGACCCGCTCGTACAGAGCGCGACGGATATGGCGGCGCAGGAGCAGACTCGTATTGCTAATGAAAAGACATCAATCAAAGAACTTGCGCTCACACTTGTGCAATCAGGAGCAAAGCGAGAAGTAATCGAGGGTATTCTCAACGCACCAAGCATCGACTCGGCGATTGCTATGAGCGCCGGAGCGCTCAATAGCACATCGAAGGGTGAAGTACGGCAGGTAGGCTCAAGCCTCGTGACCGTAGATCCTACGACCGGAGCAGTGGACGTACTCTACACCGCACCGAACGGCGGAGGCGCAAGTAGCGGCGACGCAAATACCGGGTTCTTCAAATCAGGCGCACTCAAGATAGATAACGCAGACATCGGGGAAGGCTCGCGCATCCTCTCAGAGTCTCGTGGAGATGATGGCTTTGTAAACACCGACCAATACAATCAAATGTACAAGCACTGGGTAGATAATGGCGGGCTACCACAAGACTTTTTCAAGCAATACGACCCCGACTACTACCTCAACCCAAACGATCCGACCGTTCCAACCTACGTCAAGTCACAAATGAAGACTACAAAAGAGGAGGACACTAATCCATTTAAGTAACCATGAGTTTCTGGGCATCAATAAAACCGAAGGAGGAAAAGAAACAAGGGCCATATATCGCTCCCACACTCCCCACCACTGATAACTCTACCGTCGCGTTCCGTGATGCCACCGCAAAGAGTGACATCGTAGGCACCGCTAAGACCACAGGTACTATTGCAAAGGTTTTGGGGCAGAGCATCATGCGCGAAGGCGCTGCGCTTTCGAGCTTTGCGTTTCCAAACGTAGGCCCGCTTACACCGACCGGCCCTGTACAGGAAGCTATTTACGGCACCGATAAGCCAATTACGCTTACCTCCTTTGGCCGTGAGGTGCGCATGGCAGACCCAGAGGGTGAGAGTAAGGGGTTTTGGAAGACCTTTGACCCCGCGCTCGGACTCCTCGTGGGCGCTCTCGACGTTATGCCAGGTGGAAAGCCTACCAAGTCACTCATTACTGGCTTTGCAAAGGAAACTTCACAAGCAAAAATCGCAGATGACCTGGTAAAGATTGCACCAAAACTCGCGCCGGATACCGTATGGGGACTCGCAGGGAAACTTGCAGCGGAGACCAGTGAGGATGAAGTACGTATGCTACTTCAAAACGCAGACATCATCCCAAAGGCATCAAATGCTAACAGGGGTGTGACCGGAACCGCGAAGCTGGAGAACATTGCCGATGATGACCTTGGTGAAATTATCGACTTTGTGGACTCGGTACGTCTTGGTGAAGAGCCAACGGCAAACAATTCAATCGCCGCACGTAGACTCGCAGAGCGCTACGGCATAAACCCTGAACAATCAGACGCCCGACTCGCCAACGCGCTTCAAAACAAAATAGAAGCAACACCTACGGTGCGTGAGAAGGTGGTGAACCGTTCTCCTGAAATGGATGGGGGTGCTACACAAAGACAAAATTTGACCAATAAGGATGAGTTTGCGAAGGAGCAGTACGAAACCACTTATCGTGGAGCAAGTAAAGCAGAATGGGAAAACATACAAAAAACTGGGAAGGTTCAAGAAAAAGCGGGAACAAGGATGATAGATAAAAAAACTGGGAAGGAAATATCTTATGGTGCAGAAGAAGGAGTTAATACAACACCAGAAAAGAAACTCGCAGATTTATATGGAACTGGCGTGGGTCAAGATGGTGTAGTAATTGAATTTAAGCCGGAAGCAAAAGCAAAAATGCGCTTTTCTGCAAAATTTGACTCTACCGACTTAAAAGCAGATGAATATCTTGGAAGAGAATTGACATTAGACGATATTGCGAAAGTAACTGACAAAAACGGTAATGTTATTTATGACGCAGCGGCGCAAAAAGGCAACGAAGCACCTCCGATATTACGCGCGGGTCAACCACCAGTAGGGGTAGACGCAGCCGACCCCCGGAATTACAAGAGTGCGGAGGAGTTTGTGGATGCACAACAACAAGTTCCTTTTTCTCAGTCATTCTCAATGACTAACAAGCTCACAGCAGGAGATGAGTCTCTTTTTAGACCATCAAAAACAAGTGTCTATCATGGAACAGACGCCTTAAATATAGAGAAGATTATTTCTTCTGGCGAACTTTCTCCAAGGGTAAGTAAATTTGATGATGCTCGTGAAAGAGTTGTCTCATTAAGTAAAAATAGAAACATTGCTGAGACACAAGGTGGCTCAGTGGTATTTGAGTTTAAGAATAACAAAGTTAAAACAAGACCAGCACCAGGTGGTGTAATTAAGGGTGATGGTTTAATTGATGGGTTTGAAGTGCGCTCTGATACCCCTCTTAAACTGTCTGATGTAGAGACAGCCTACATTCATATTAAGAAGGGTGAGGATTTAAATAGTCCAATTAAAGACGTCAGAAGAATAGACCGTTTTGGTAACACTGAGATTTATGATAAGGACACTTACGCTGGTGTAAAAGATAAACTAGAAAAAGCTGGTATAAAAGTTACTATTCTGGATGAAAACCTAACCAAATCCCAACTCACCGACATGTGGAACAAGGCAAACGAAACAATGGAGGGTCTTTTAAAACACCCAGAATCGTTTGGCGTCGCAGCCGGAGCGCAGGACACCGATGGAGACGGAAAGCCGGACGACATAAATCCGCTCATGGCAGCACTTGGCGTCGCCGGTATGGGTGCACTCAGGAAGACTACTGCCACGCCCAATCAGATGAGCCAGGCGGGTCGCCTTGTGGATGACTTGGTTCCGCCAGGAGGAGTGGATATACCACCAACCACAGCAGCACAAGCAGAAAAAATATCAGATACGCTTTCATCATCTAAAACGGTAGCACAGAAATTTAAAACCGTCTTTACGAATATTGTGGAGCATGTGCAGAACTCAGAGGAGCGGGTACGCCAACTCACTACTCAAAAGAACCTCAACACCGCAACCGACCCATACGAAATTATGACTCTCTACCACGGTAGAGTGGGCAAAAAGATAGAGGAGGGATACCAGCGCGCAGAGGAAATTGCCGACGATATTATCTCATTCTCAGGACGCAATAAGACAGACGTTCTCGATGGTCGTCAAGAGGTAAACGATTACCTCCAGGCGCTTCACGCAGGAGAACGTAACGCAGCTCATGGAGAAGGTGCGGCGGGTATGACTACCGAAGACGCGGCGGAAATACTCAAGAAGGCAAGCCCGGAAGTAAAGGCGGTAGCAAAGAAGGCACAAGATCTCAACAATAAAACGCTCGACCTCCTCAAAGACTCAGGTGTAATCACACCGGAGCTATATACCACGCTCAGAACCAAGTACAAAAATCACGTACCGCTCCAACGAGTTATGGATGAGCAGGATGACATAGGCGCAGTCCTCTCGGGACGGGGTTTTGATGTGCGTTCTACCGGCGTCAAAGCAGCTAAGGGAAGCAATAGGCAGGTGGCCGACATCCTCACCAACATAGTGAACAACTATGAACAAGCAGTGCTGCGCTCAGAGAAGAACATCGTTGACCAGGCTACGCTCAAGTTTGTGCGCAACAACGCAGATGATCTCAAGAACATTGCCGGGGTGCGAAAGCCACGGGCGGTGGGTACGCGCTTTGATACTCCACGAAAGGTAGAAGAACTCCAGGGCATGGAGTGGGAAACGCCGTTTACTCCAAAAGAAATAAATGAAGCGCTCGGGCAAGCAGAGATGGAAGTACTCACACAAATGGAGTTATCCACAGCCGGAAAGCGAATCTTCCTCGACCACGACGCCACTCGGGCAGAGGGAAATGTCATGGGGATGAAGTCAACCTTTCCCGACTGGGTTCCTGAACACCTCAGAGAAAAGGACTTATTTGATAAAGTAATTAGCCAATACAACAAAGGTATCGCACAGCGAGGAAACGCAACGAAACAAAAGGAACTCTACGATGTAATGCAGAATGAAATTGCTTCGCGTGTACCGATGGATGTGCGCGATGAAATGGCTCTTACTGAAATATCAAAAGGCTCAGAAGTTAGAGCATCGCTTGTAGAAAAGGTAAAAGCTAAGAAGGGTGCAACCATATTTGAGTCAACCAACGACCCAAAGATTCTTCAACTCTTTGAGGAAGGACGGCCAGTATGGATAGAGTTTAAAGATGAAAAGCTCGCCATAGCTTTCCGGGGAGTGGGGAGGGAGAAGCTCGGTGTGCTCCTTAATAGTGTGGGGGCGTTTACACGGTTCTATTCAGGCCTCGCAACACGATTCAACCCGGAGTTTGCTCTACCGAACAAGATACGAGACCTACAGGAGACCATGACGTTCCTTGCTTCGCAGGGAGATGTGGGCTTTAAAGGTGCAGCAAAGACGGCGGTAGTAGATCCTGCGAGCATGAAGGCGGTACTCGATGGGGTGCGTGGTGCGGATACACCTGGGGCCAAGCTCTATAACGAAATGCGCTCTCTCGGTGGCACAACGGGAGGTATGGGACTCTCTACCCGAAAGCAGACACAGCTCAACATCGACAAGATATTTAACATCGCAAGCTCACGACCTCGCCAAGCAGCGCAGAAGCTCGTTGAATATGTGGATAACTGGAACACAATATTTGAGGACTCAACCCGTCTCTCGGTATACAAGATTGCACTCGAAAAGGGCGCAACAAAAGAGCGTGCAGCCTTCCTTGCGAAAGAGGCATCCATAAACTTCAACCGCTCAGGGCGTGGTGGCCCGGTACTGAACGCGTTATGGATGTTCTCGAACGCGTCAATTCAAGGCTCAACCAAGATGATACGCGCTATGAAGAACCCCAAAGTGGCCGCAGCAGTGGGGGCCACCATCATGGGTTCAGTGGCAGCGGTATCAGAGTGGAATGACCGGGTAGATCCCGACTGGCGCGATAAGGTAACGAAGTGGGACAGGATAAATGGCCTTCCAATTGTACTTCCTACCGAAGATGGCAGCACTCGATACATGGTTATCCCCATTTCGTGGGGTCTCAAACCGATTCTCGTGATGAGTAACGCAGGATATGACTCAGTTTCCGGTGTGGATGTAGACCCGCTCGACGCTACACAGCGCATCCTTTCCTCATTTGTAGACGCGTACAACCCAGTGGGAGGTACTGACTTCACCTCGGCCGTGACACCTACAATCCTTGACGCTCCTGTAGAAGTAGCACGCAATCAATCATGGAGTGGTTCGCTTATTCGTCCTATCCCATACAACAATGAGCCAAAGGACATTCAATACTTCCAGTCACTTGCAGATACCAAGCAGGGCCGTATTGCTATAGAAACAACAAAGAAGCTCCAAGAGAACTATGGAATCCTCATGTCTCCAGCGGATGTTGATTACGTCATAACGCAATACATCGGTGGTGCAGGACGATCAATAAAGAAGACCAATGAGGTGCTGTATGGCCTTTCCTCAGACGATCCAATGCCACCAGCAGATGAGTGGCCGTTTGTCTCGCGTTTCCTACGTATGCGAACCTCAGAGGAGACTGGACAGGGTGCAGGAGGTGAGATTGAAAAGCTCAAAAACTCACTCTCAGACCAAGCTCGTGAACGCTTCCAAACGAACGAGGAGGCAGAAGCCACATACAAGACTATGAAAGAACTCCCGCAAGAGGTAGCAGCGGAGCGTTTTGAGGTACTCAAGGAAACCAATCCAATCCTTGCAGATAAGATTGTGGAGATAGCAAAGGATGAAAAGAAGGGACTCACCTACGAAGATAAACTTGTGAAGGCACTTGGAGTTGAGAACGGCGAGCGAGCGCGATACCTGCTTGAGCAGTTTAACAAAGAAAAAAGTGACGAGGGGAAAGCGGCGTTGTGGGAAGAGTACCAAACGAAGGGACTTATCACCAAACAAGTGAGCGAACAATTACGATATTTGCTTAACCAATAGTATAATAATCCTATGTCGGAGACATACCTACCAACCGTAGAAGAACAAGAAAAACGCGAGAGAGCGTATAAGAAGTTGCGCTCCATGCGCGATCTAAAAACGAAAGCCATGCCGCACTTCGCTGGCCCCAATGGTTCCCGCTCTTTTCTCCAGTACATAGACGAAAGCGAACGTATCATCAACGGATACACGCCTTCACGTGAGGAGGCAGGCAAGGAAGCCTGGCAGTCAAACGTCATGGACAATGTGACGCGTGCAAAAATGCGTGCTATTGCTGCGAGTGTGGGCCTCAAGGTTCCTGAAACTAAGTACAAAGCAACGAACAATAAGGGGCTTCAATCAAAATCTCGCGCAGAGATTATGCGCAATACCGTGGAAAGCACCTTCCTCCTCGGCAATCCAATCCTCCAAACATTCATGGAGGTGTGGCAGATGCTCGGGCACGGCGTGCTTATTGAGCACGAAGGCTATCTCTCAGGTGGTGCAAAGCGCCCGGTGGTTGATTCGTTCGACACGACGACCGGTGAAATAACCTTCAAAGAGGAGTATGTAAAGGTAGACGGTCGCCCCATTTCTATAATCATCAATCCTCAAGATTTCTACTGGGCAGACTTCTTCCGGCGCGACATCCAAGAACAACCATGCCTCGGGTGGGTACAGCGATATACCAAAGCAGAACTCGAAGTAGAGTTTTCAAACTACCCAAAGTACAAGTTTGTGAAGAGCAAGCGAGAGTGCAAGGGTAACTCGCTCGAAGAGAACACCACGTACTACGACGCGTGGAAGGAAGAGGTGGCAGACGATGACTATGAGGTATTCCGTTTCTACTCAAAGGAAGACCATGCGTATCAAATATGGGTGAACGGTATTCCTATGCTGCTTGCTCCTATCCTTTGGCACGACAAGGGACTTGAATCGTACCCATTTGCAAAAACTATCTCAGAGCCGTTTGCGAACGCAGAGTTTTTTGTAGGCATGTCGTTTCCGCATATCCTCGAAGGGTATCAGGAGACTAAGACTACGATGGTCAACACCATTGTAGACAAGCTCTACCGCTCGCTCGAAAAGCCATTCCTCGTGGGACTCGCTAACAAAGACCTCCTCGATGTCGAAAGTGAGTTGGTGAACCAGGACAACAAGATCTACGTACCGGATGTAAACCAGGTAAAGCCGTTCCCATTTGAGGGTGTAACACAGGCCGACC
>JAUPWA010000065.1 GCA_030916835.1 Patescibacteria group bacterium
CGCATACCATCACCATGCACAAGAGCGGGTAGCCCCATATCATCACTGGTGCGTGATGCTGCATACAGCCCCCCAAGTGTGTACTCTCCTTGCAACCATCCGCGATACGCTTCCTTCCAGCCCGCACGATACCAAGCGCTCAAGTTATGAGAAGACTCTGGCTGGTGCGTAAACGTTGGATCAAAATCCTCAGGATCAAGCGAGAGTATGATCACCTTGATACGGTTTTGTTGCGTAAGCATAGCGGTCAGTGATTCTGCAACCTCATCTAAACTGGCCCCCGGCAACCCGGCATTTGTAAACGTGCTCGGATCTTTAAAAAACACATCACGAAACGGCAGCGCCCGAGAGGCACCCGCGGCTATGATGGTTGGTTGGCGCTGTGCGACCAGTGCCTCCTTGTACGGCGCATAGGAGGATGCGAAGCGCATGCTGTAGAGCGCTTGCGGGTTCTGCGCTTGGACAGCTATTGCAACACTCGACGTGTAATATTCACGCGCGAGCACTATAACCACGGTCGGCAGCACAAACAAAAGCGCGATGGGAATACAAAAGAGAGTGAGTTGAAGAAGAAATCTATACATATCAGAACTTAAAGTAAATAAACCCTTCTGCGCCAAAATAGCCGAAACACACTACCGCTAACACAAGCAGGTAATACCAACTGAAGCGGGCCCACTTCGACTCGGAATCGAAGATATAGAACGTACCTGCTCGCGCTTGATAGTACTGCACCAACTCCATCACCACCACACACAGAAACACGACGAGCCCAAGCCCGTTATTCCAAACACCAAGCCCGGTAAACAACTCGTAGCGCACATAGTGGTAACTCAACAAATTACTGAGGCCATGCAAGAGATGTGTGACCATAAACCACGCCTGAGTAACCGAGGGCGCCCGAAAGAAAATAAAACTCAGTGTGACGAGCATAAAGACAATTGCTATTTGCCACGCACGGCGCAACCGGGGAAATTTCGAAAAGCCTATAGCATCTGCAAAACGATTGCGCCACTTTTCAGTTATGGAACCAACCACCAGGTAGGTGCCGTGCATCGTGCCCATCACCACAAACGTCCAGTTGGCTCCATGCCAGAGTCCAATAAGCACAAACGTGATAAACAAGCTCGCATACAATCTCACTTTTGACACCTTCCCCCACCCAAGCGCGAGCGGGTAATACAAATAATCTTTCAGCCAGTTTGAAAGCGAGATGTGCCAGCGTCGCCAAAAATCTGCAACACTCACCGCGGCAAATGGTCGGTTGAAGTTTTCAGTAAGCTCAAAACCCAGCACCATAGCAGAGCCCACCGCTATGTCTGCATAGCCTGAGAAATCACAATAGAGCTGGTACGTAAAAGCAGCCGCCATAAAAATGAGTACCGGACCTTCAGAAGAGGGGTTTGCAAATAGCGGGTTAATCACCTGTGCTATCTGGTCGGCAATAACTAACTTTTTAAAGAACCCCCAGAGCATGCGTTCAAGCCCCCGACGCGCGCGGGTAGCATCAAAGGTGTGTGTGAGGTGTAGTTGTGGCAGGAGATGCTGCGGCCGCTCAATAGGTCCCGCAACAAGTTGAGGGAAGAACATAACGTAGAGAGCATAGGTCAGGTAGTTTTTCTCCGCCCGATAACGACCCCTATACACCTCTATGACATAGCTGAGGCTTTGAAACACATGGAATGAGAGTCCGAGTGGGAGCGCTATAGACAGGAGTGTCGGCGCATACTGAAAATGCAAAAACTGCGCGAGCGCTGCAACGTTGTGAGTAAAAAAATTAAAATATTTAAAGAAAAAGAGTACGCCAATATTGGCGCAGACACTTAACACAAGGTATACCAGCCGTTTATGGCCCTGCTGCTTCTCTATCGCCTGCCCCAAAAAGAAATCGACCGTAATAAGCCCAAACAATATGAGCACAAAGGCAGGCACGAAGGCCATGTAAAAGTAGCAGCTCGCTACAAGCAACCACAATACGCGAAACCGTGCTGGCAGTATCCAGTATCCAATCGCGACCAGTGGAAAAAAAATAAGGAATGAAAACGAGTTAAATAGCATGCTACAGATCGCTCAGCGCTCGCCCTGGTATGCGTACCGACTTTCCATCTACAGACATTGCTCCCTGTAGTATCGCAAGTATTGTCGCAGCAACCTCCTCAGGAGACGTTACATCCTCTGGTGCACTTTTTTTGGTAATAAGCTCGATGACCGCTTCTGGCATGTCACTATTGAGACCTCCGGGCATAAACGCTGGCGCCACAGCGCTCACCATAATCGAGCGCTCTTTGAGCTCTGCTGCGAGTGTACGCAACATACCACGCAACGCTTGTTTCGCAGCACCATATACACCACTTGGTGCATACTTCGCCCCCGGCTCTATCGCAGCGGTGGTAATCCCGAGCACATGCCCACCATCGCGCACAAGCGGCGCAAAAATTTTAAAAAACTGAAATGCACCCATAGTCTGGGGGGCAAACTGCATCTGAGCCTCTTCGTACAACAATGAAAGGAGTGGCTTGCGCACCAAAGGCGCTGCAGCCGCATGGATGAGCGCTACTACCATTCCATACTGTGCACGCACCAGACTTGCTGCAGAGACGAGCGACTCAGCATCAGCAAGATCTGCGGTGATATAGTGCACACCCTCTTCAGGAGACTGTGTGATGGTACTGCGCGTCAACACGACCAGTGTATACCCCGCTTGGTAGAGCGCGCGCACTATGTTGCTACCCAGATACCCGGTGCCACCTGTTATAACCACTACCTCTTTTGTTCCGTCACTCATGGCAACACTGTAGCTAATACTTCGCCTTCGGCAAGTACCTCACCTTGTCGAGTTATGGTAATTGAAAGAGTAACGAGCTGAAGTGCTTCACTTTTGCGCGTTACTTCACCCCTCACCTCGATGGTGTCATTAATAAAAGCTGGCCCTTTAAAGGTAAGTGACTCTCGCACTAAAAGGGCCTTGGTGCCCGGCAGCTCCATTCCCACCAGCCGCGAGACGAGCGCTCCCAAATACATACCATGCACGACGCGCTTCCCAAACTGTGTGGTAACCGCATACGACTCGTCAACATGCAGCGGGTTTTCATCACCACTCAGTTTTGCAAATGAGGCAACAGCTTCTTCAGCGATGAGTGTCTCGAATGAAGCCGCCTGCCCCACCGCAATATCAGTAAACTGCAACATCTTGCTCATACCTCTACTCCCTTAGCGCGCAGCGCTTCACGAATAGAGCCAAGCGTTGAGGCACCAAGCACCTCGTCCATACTGAATGAAACGCTAAACTCTTTTTCAACATCTGCAATAAAGAGTAGATAGTTCATCGAGTCCCAGTCAGGAATGTCTTTTGATGACAGCTCGTCGCGCACCTCCTCAACGGGAATACTAAATTTTTCACTCACGAGTTGCTCAAATGTTTTCATGTAGCTGTATCCACGCAGGGATCTTAGATTCTTCTGTTAATTCTCGAGTAGCGCCCACAAAATACTCAGCAACGAACTCACGTGCCGGGGTGTTTTTGGCTGTTTCTTCAACCTCCACACGCAGTAGGTGCGCACCAGCACTTTTTGCATGTGCAGCAATAACGCCCACAAAAGCATGCTCTACCCCACGCCCAAACACGCGACAACTCATGAGCAGTGACTCTACCAGCCACTCCTGTGCGCCCGTGCGCACCAGCGCATATACAACAACACCATAGTCACCAAACTGGTCTTCAAGCCGGCCGTAGTATACACGGTAGTGTGGGTCGGCAATATACCGCCTAACATCCTCCTCACTCGTAGGCCGTTTGAGCGTGTTAAACTGATTTGTCTTTTCCGTCAATTGAGCAAGACGCGCAACGCACGAATCCTCGTCAACGTACACATGGAGCGTGAGCCCGAGGCTGTGCAAAAACTCCTCTTTAGTTGTGTGGCGCTTTTCCTCTTCGCGACGCAGTCGTTCGGTCACATACAAATTGCCGCGCATCTTGTCTTCGTCAGTTATGACCGCAGCATCAAAGTAGTTGAGTGAGTGCAAAAACCGTGTGTACTCACGTGGATCCTGCGGTAATTCTGGTACTTCCACCTGAGGCAGCACAGCTCGTACGAGCGCACGGTTAGTAGGGTCATCATCCAAGAAAACCATCGAATCAAGACCAATGTTCAGTTCTTGCGCAAGTTCGCGCAGATTCTCTGCTTTGTCCTGCCAGTTGATGCGATGCGCGGCAAAGTGATGCTCTTTGAGGATCATATTGGGATGTGCGCGTATCACACCCCACGCGTCCTCAGGATTATTGCGGCTATTAATCGCAAGGATGACTCCACGATCATAGTAGTCCAGTATTGCCTGTTGAAACGCGACAAAACTGTTACCTGGTGGCTGCAGCGACAGCGCAATACCGTCGGCACCATCCTCGCCAACGATGCCGCCCCACAATGTGTTGTCCAAATCGAGCACGAGGCACTTTTTCATACCCTCATACTAACGAGAAGTGCCCGCCACAGCAACGGCCGCCGCCATCGCAGCCGTATGCGTGATCGAGAGAGTAACGGGCAACTTCTTCTTACCCTTCCACGCTTCAGGCTTACCCTCTGTAGTGCGTCGAATTTCGATCTCTGCAAACGGATGTGACTCAACACCAAGCGCTTTACTTACCGCCTCTTTAGCGGCAAAAGTACCCGCTAGGTGCGTTGCTCGCTCTTTATATTGAAAGCAGTACGCAACTTCTTGCGGTGTAAAAACTTTTTGCAAAAAAGAATGCTGCATGTTTTTGCACATAGGTTTAAAGCGAGAAACCTCAACCATATCAATACCTACCGAAAGATTTTTAGCCATTATCTTTTTCATCTATTTTGCCGGCAAAGTTGGGCACGCTACGCTCGGAGCTTTGCAGGGCACGTGCAATAGAGCTCAGAATAAGCTCGTCGCTAATATCGACCAAACAACGTCGATACTGCACATTATCCTCTTCAACAATGCAGTCGCCAGTGGTCCAGCAGGTGCAGCGCGTACTGTTGAGTAGTACCCGCGCGTTGGGGTTATACAGCGGCATCCACATCGGGTCAGCGCTGTGGCTGAGAATAATACTCTTTTGCTGTAGCACACCTGCGAGGTGGGTGATACCCGTATCAACACCAACATAGAGTGCGGCATGCTCGATAACATACCCCACCTCCAATAGTGGCGCGTCAATGCACAACTCAACTTCTGGCACCATGCGCTTGAGCTCTTCAGCAGAAGCTTTGTCATCTTTAGAGCCCGTGAGTACGAGCATGTAGTTTGGATACAATCGTCGCAAGTCTTTTAGTAGGCCAACCATGCGGCGTGGCGGCAACCGGCGGATAACCCGACTCCCAAAAAAATGAACAGCGATATAGGCACCCTCTGCGAGCGACCAACCCTCTGGTTTTTGCAGTTCGAGTGCTACGTGCGGCGGTTTAC
Organism: Patescibacteria group bacterium; assembly: GCA_030916835.1. Lineage (GTDB taxonomy): Bacteria > Patescibacteriota > Minisyncoccia > Phycocordibacterales > SBAW01 > GWA1-54-10. The sequence goes on from JAUPWA010000065.1 coordinate 5,428, forward strand.
CAAAGAGTGCTTCTGCGCGCTGTCCAAACAGCGGCACCAGAAGCTTGCGAAAGTTATCGATGGTGCGCATCGTCGGGTCAAAAAAGAAAACCTGATGGATATGCAATTTAT
>JAUPWA010000066.1 GCA_030916835.1 Patescibacteria group bacterium
CGCTCTTCCGATCTTCACGAGCAACTGAGGCGCTGAGCATTGGGGTTGAGCGTGCGTGTGTTGCGAACACTCCTTGTGGAGCCATCACGACCGGTGAGGGGATGCTCGTTGCTATCGTGACCTTTTCTTCGATAGTGATGGTTGAAGGGGTGCCGCTGCTGACACTTGCGTCGGTTTTGGAGGTGCCACCAAACTTTGCCATGTTGACGGTTGACTTCTCGATGCGTGAAGCGCCAAGGGTGCGCAGGTAGTAGGTGGTCTTGAGCCCCAAGCCCCAGGCGTACTGGTAGAGCTCGGAGAGCACACGGCCTGAGGTGCCGCCATAGAAGATGTTGAGCGACTGCGACTGGTCTATCCAGCGGCCGCGGTAGGCTGCAGCCTTGATGAGCCACTGCGGCTCGATCTCAAACACCTCTTTATACTTCGAGCGGATAGCAGGCGGGATCTCTTCAATTTCTTGGATAGAACCATCAAAGAATTTAATTTTCTCGAGCATATCCATGTTCCAGAGCCCAAGACGCTTGAGGTCATCGACAAGGAACTCGTTGACGACCATGAAGTCGCCTGCCATGTTGGACTTTACGTAGATGTTTTTGTAGATAGGTTCGATGGTTGGGTAGCAGCCGGCAATGTTTGCGGTCGAGGCGGTTGGTGCGTTGGCCATGGTGTTTGAGTTGCGCATACCCCACTGGCGCACAGCTTCGCGCACGAGGCGCCAGTCGAGCGTTTCGTGGCGTGGCACATCTATCTTCATCCCACGCTCTTGTTCAAGCAGAGCAAGCGTATCTTGTGGCAAGATGCCACGGTCCCACTTGGAGCCTTTGTACGACTCGTACGTGCCGCGCTCTTTGGCAAGGAGTGAAGAAGAGAGGATGGTGTGGTAGGCAATAACCTCCATTGACTCGTCAGAAAAGCGCACTGCCTCATCGGAGTCAAAGTTGATGTTCATTTTGTAGAGCGCATCTTGCAGACCTCTCAGCCCTAAGCCCACCGGGCGGTGGCGCATGTTGGAGTTGCGAGTCTTTTCAGTTGGGTAGAAGTTGATGTCGATAACATTGTCGAGCATGCGCATGGCAACCGGTACGACGCGCGCCACAAGGTCGCGGTCAAACTTGCCGTTGGACACAAAGCTCGACATGTTGATGGAGCCAAGGTTGCACACCGCTGTCTCACCCTCAGGGCTTGAGTTGAGCGTGATCTCCGTGCACAGGTTTGAGGAGTGGACAACACCGACATGGTCTTGTGGTGAGCGCACGTTTGAGGGGTCCTTCCAGGTGATCCACGGGTGGCCACTTTCGAACAGGCGAGTGATGTGGGTGCGCCAGAGGTCAGCGGCACGTACGCGCTTGTGCATGCGCACTTTGCCCTCGTCGGCGAGGCGCTCGTACTCTTCATAGCGCTTGTCGAACGCGCGGCCATAGAGGTCGTGAAGATCAGGTACATCGGAGGGAGAGAAGAGCGTCCACTCGCCGTCTTGTGCTAGGCGCTTCATAAAGAGGTCGGGGATCCATGTGGCGGTGTTGAGGTCATGAGCGCGGCGGCGTTCATCGCCGGTGTTTTTGCGCAGGTCCATAAAGTCTTCAATATCAGCGTGCCAGTACTCAAGGTATACCGCCTGTGCGCCACGGCGGCGGCCTGAGCGGTTAATAGAGATAGTGACGTCGTTGGCAATCTTGAGGAAGGGGATGACACCTTGGCTTTCAACACCTGTTGCTTTTACCATCGATCCGGTTGAGCGCACGTTAGTCCAGTCGGTACCAAGGCCGCCTGCATATTTAAGGAGTTGTGCACCATCGGAGAATTCTGCAAAGATGTTGCGCAGGTCGTCGCCCACAGTGGCAAGGAAGCACGAGGAGAGTTGCGGGAGCTTGAGGCCCGAGTGGTAGAGGGTTGGTGAGGACGGTGTGTAGTACATGGCAGACATAACCTCGTAGAACTCTATAGCGTAGCGCTCACGCTCCTCGGGAGTTTTTTCAGCCAACGCACAGCCCATGGCAACGCGCATCCAAAAGATTTGTGGTGTCTCAAGAAGCTTTTTAGAGCCATGCTCCTTGGAGAGGTAGTTGGCTTGGAGCGTTTGAAGGCCTAAATACTTAAAGTCACGATCGCGTTCAATGATGAGCGCTTCAGCTAGCTTGGGTAGGTTAAACTCGGTCATGCGCGGGTCAAACTGACCGATCGTAACGCCGCGTTCAATAGTGCGCGCGAACGCCTTTTTGTAGGACTCCTCAAGGTTTTGATAGTCAACCTCGCCGATAACATCGCGGTACATCGACTGCAACAGGAGGCGCGCAGCAACAAACGAGTGGGCGGGATCGCGCTCGATCATCGAGCGCACCACCATGATGAGCACATCGTGGATGTCCTTGGTCTTAATTTGGTCATACATCTCGGCGCGCACGCGAGCGATGATGGCAGGGACATCTATGGTGCGCTCAAGGCCCTCAGCGGCGCGCAGGAGGGTGCGGGTGAGTTTGCTCTCACTAAAGGCCTCCTTTGAGCCGTCGCGCTTAGTGATAAAAAGCGAGTTTTCGATAATTTTTTCAATAACCTCCTCCTTTTTCTCCTCGCGCAGTTTGCTGTGCTCGTAGCGATAGATGATGTAGTCTTTGGCGACCGCAAAATAGCCGCGCTCCATGAGTGCGCGCTCAACGAGGTCTTGGATATCCTCAACGGTAGGGAAGAGCGCCGTGTTGCCAAACTTCTCATCAATGGAGTCAACCACTACGCGCGTGATGTCCTTAGCATCCTTTTCGTGTGAGTCGCTCATAACCGCGGCAAAGGCCTTTTGCACCGCTATCGTTATCTTGTCGGGATGAAAGTCTACCAGAGTACCGTTACGCTTTTGAATTTTTTGGGTGATGGCCATATGCACGAGCAGTTATGAATAATGTTTTTTTAAATGCTTGGACTCCCATTGTACCTTTTTTGAGCGACGCGCGAGCCAATTTTCATAAATGTGGGATGTGTATAAGCGATTTGAGAATCTTTTTGGCAACATAGCAACCATTTTTTTTAAAAACGTTGTCAAATTTGACTTTTTTACCCAAAAATCTGCTCATTTTTAAGCATTTTCTCCCACTTTAGAAAGTACAGTAATAGAGCCATATTTCAGGCTATTGACCGGCTATAAAATAAATCGTAGACTTTTAACTATGACGCGCCCCAAGGAGGACCAGAATACCTGGAACTTCATCTTCTCGCTGTTCTTTTTGTGTGTGGTGGCGGGTGCTATGTGGGAGGTGTGGGGCGAGTATGATACCTTCCCACACACGATAAGCATCTTTGACGCGACTATTATGGCGTTTGCGGCGTTTCGTATTACGCGCCTTGTTGTCTACGACAAAATCATGCGATGGTTCCGCGAGCTGTTTGTGCACAAGCGTGAGTTTGAGCAGGAGGGCCGCACCTATATCGAGATTCATCCATATAACCACGGCATTTTAGGTACGCTCCATGACCTACTCGGCTGCCCATGGTGCATTGGCTTTTGGTCGGCGCTTGTGGTGGCGTTTGTCTACTATATGTTCCCCTGGGCATGGTTCGTCATTCTCTTTTTGGCACTTGCTGGCGCCGGCTCACTCTTGCAACTAACCGCAAACATGATCGGCTGGAAGGCCGAGAACCTCAAACTCGATGCCCAAGAAAAAGAAGCTCGCCTGCGTGAACTCATCGACCGCTCCTCAGTGGGGAAGTAAGCTGGAGTTGTTGCAATATTAAAAAACCGTGCTATTCTATTTTTAGTCAGTTTGGAGGTGTATGTTAGGTGCTCTTCTGGTCTAGGCAACACAGGAATCGAGCCCGATGCTCCTCTGGGGGAAGGTGCCGTCTGTAGACTTTTACTGGGTTGTCTCATCACCAACCTCGTAACCGCCAAGTCTCAGGCGGCACCTGAACTCCGCGCGAATTTCTACAGAAGTATGACCCGCAGCATAGAAGTGCTACGGGTCTTTATGTTTTTAAGTATAAATTACTGAAACACGACCGGGATGTTGAGTTGCTTTTGCTTTGCAGGGTCGCCAGAAGGGTTGTCGTTTTTGAGTACCAAGGTGCCGGTTTTGGTGACCGGTTTGGTAAAGGTGAGCGTTGCAGTGAATGGTACAAAATTGGTGGTCATCCAGTCACCCTGCGCTTGCGCAATGCCATGCGCGATAACGACTCCCGAAGCATCTTTCAGCTCCACCGGTGCCGAGGCCTCAAAAAACCAATTCCCGCGCGCTTTGCCGGTGATGGTAAGTGGCGAGGTGATGGCTGCCTCAGGAAGAGGTTGGTCGACGGTGATAGTGTCTGGAAGGGTCGCAGGAGTTGGCGCAACCGTGCCGGTGGTTGTCGAGCCAGGCCCGTGTGTTGTGGGCGCATTGCTCACGTTCGGGAGCACAAAAACTATTACAGCGACCGCGAGGAGGATTACAACTAACACGAGAAAGGGGATAATCCAACGTCTTTTCATACCGGCAGTATATCAGGTGGTGGGAGTTGCGTGAAGTATGGCTTGGATAATCTCAGCGGTCTCTGCCGGACCCTTGGTTGCATGGGTTGGCACGCCGACTTCGAGAACGACAGCATCGTTCCCGCCCTCGCCCAGCGCATCACCAACATAGAGCATGTCTTTGATGGTGACGTTCGTGAGTTCTGCAAACTTTTTTACCCCATACGCTTTGGTAATGCCTTTATGTACGATGTCTATGGTCGTTATGCCGCCCATCTTTACATCAAACTCGGGGAGCAGCTGTACTAATTGTTCCCATGCAGCTGTGCGCAGGTCGTTGTACTCTGTGCGCCAGGCCTCTTTTGCTTCAACAGGTGCTTGCTGCCCTAATGGTGAGAAGGATATTTGGGCGCCTCGGTCTTCGATACGTTGGCCCCACACCGGCTTGGGTTCTTCTGCAAGCCCAACCGCCCCGAGCGCTGTGTCGAGAGCCTCTCGTATCTGCGCGCGCTCTTGAGGAGAAAAGCTAAAGTCGTACGTACGCTCCCATGTGCCGTTTTTGTACACAACACAAGCCCCAGCGTTTGTAGGGAATAAATATACATGCGGGAGGTGGGTGGATGATGGGAGTTTTTGAAGCAGTTTTGCCTCAAAATGCTCGAAACTGTCGCCCGACATAATAGCAACCGGCATGAGCGCGATGAGTTGCTCTAAAAGTACACCCATCTCAGTTGAGATAGGTTGCTTGCTCTCGGCGAGAGTTCCGTCGAGATCAAACGCTATAGCCTGTGGGGTCATATGGTTTTGAGAGAGTCTGGGATAAGCACCTTCAGTAATTTTTTAAGTGACACTTTAGCAACACACAAAACGGTGTCTGCACCTCCATAGTAGATGAAGAGGTTGTCCCCGCGCAAGACCGAACCACAAGAAAAGACAGCGCGTGGTATGACTCCCTCGACCTCGTACTTCTCGAGAGGTTCGAGGATGGTGTCGACGGTGCGTGACAATATGATGGTCGGGTTTTTAAGGTCGAGCAACACTGCACCAAGGCGGTAGGTGCCCGTTTTTGATACGCCATGGTAAATAAGGAGCCAACCCTCGGGTGTTTTGTGTGGTGGCCCTGCGATACCTATTTTGACACTATCCCACAGGCCTGGTCGTGGCCCCATGATTTCAATACAGCGGGTGAGCCGGCTCTTTTTAAAGTCGAGCGTGTCGAGCAGGTCGGCACAGATCTGCGGATCAATGCGGTGCATCAGCATATACTGGCCGTTTACCTGCTCCTCCAGCAGGCAGGTGTCTTTGTCGTTAACGGTGTCGGGTGTCGTGAGTTGGGGCGTTGTCCAGGCGTTCCACTTGCGAGCCAAAAAGTCGATAACGGAGATAGAGGTTAGTGCCACACGCGCGTGCGAGCCGTCGTAGGCGGTGTAGGCCATGTATATGGTATTTCCTACGCGGGTGACGCGCGGGTCTTCACAACCACGCGACTCAAAGTCTTTGCGCGGCCCGTATATAGGGTCGGGAAGACGGTCGGTTATTTTGATACCGTTTTTTGTTGCGGCGTAGCCTATGCGCGAGATACCATCTTCACCCTGTGCGCGGTAGAGGATGTGTATGATGCCTTCAAGATCTATTGCTGCTGCATTAAACACCTCTTTAGACTCCCACGCGTGCTCAGGAATTGGTTTGAGAATTGGATTTTCCTTCGCACGCACCGCGAGCTCGGTGCGTCGCTCGGGCACGAGTGCCGAGAGAATGTCATCAAGGTCGAGTGATGCTTTAGCACATACGGTGTCTGCTGCGCCGTAGTAGAGGTCGATGCGGCCATTCTTTAGCAGTAGTGCACCGGTCGGGAAGACGATGTTAGGTACCGCGCCATAGCGCTCGTATATCTCCTCGGGCACCATAATAGGCCCCTTGGTTTTGCTGATGATTTTTGTTGGGTCGTTAAGATCAAGCAGCATCGCCTCAATCCCAAACACGCGTTCGCCGCCACCAAAATAATTTTGAATGTACGAGTAAAACACGAGCCAACCCTCCTTTGTTTTTATAGGCGGCGCTCCAACCTCGATATGGTCTTGCGGGAATCGCACCGGGTTTATCGTGTGAGCTTCTAGCTGATCGTGCCAACGTTGCCAAAAGCCTAAGTCCCACAGCTCTTCAAGTTTGTCACACTGTGCGATAGCAATATGTACGGGGGGCTCGTCAGTGTGCGCGGTTAGTATGACGGTTATTTTGCCGCCCACGCGCTCAGGGAAGAGTGCTGCGGCTTTGGCATTAAACGGAGTGACCAGGTGGCGCTCAGTAATGGTCTCCATGTCTTTGGAGAATGCCGCGGCAACTTTAATGTTACCGGGACCAAAAGGCTGACCCCCAAGCGCAGTATAAAAAATGACATACTGCCCTTCAAAAAAAGTGACCCGAGGATCTTCACATCCAAAGCGCTCCCACTCTTCTTGTGGGGTGATAAATTGGCGACGGTTTTGGTAGGTCTCACCGTCAAACGAAAGAGCCTTGCCGATGGTCGAGATACCCGTTGGTGACATGAGCGCATCAGGGCGGCCTTGGGCGCGGTACAAAAGATGTGTTATAGGCCCTTTCATGACCGGGCAAGGATTAAAAGCTCCTTGCGCCTCCCAGTGGCGATCATTCATCGGGACAATAAGTGGATTTTTTTGAGATCTCTTTATAACGTACATGCCTTTAGTATACTTTCTTTTTTATGCGACAGGTTGCAACACTGCCTGTTGATGGTGGGTAAGTTTATACAAAAAGTCATTGAGGTTTGCCTTGGCTGCTGCAATATACTTGTCGCCACCACCGTAGTAGACAATAAGCTCGCCATTAAAAATAACAGCGCCGGAGGCATAGACGACGCCCGGCTTCCAGTCGTTTTCATACCAATGGTCAGGCTCGAGAATTGGCGTGTCAGAGCGGTAGAGCACTTTTGTTGGGTCGGCAAGGTCAAGCAGGAGCGCCCCCACCTTATATTTGTGGGGTTCCTTCTCATCTACGGCATGGTACAAGAGCAGCCAACCCTCAGGGGTTTTTAGTGGTGGTGCGCCTGCGCCGCGCATGTAGGTGTCCCAAGCGCCTTTGCGTGCTTCACGCGCAAAGCGGCTGCAAATATACTCACCATCTTCGATTTGCTTTTGGGTGAAGTATGCTATCTCAACAGTGGGGTAGATGTTGTGCATAAGCGCAAAGCGCCCTTTAATTTTTTCAGGAAAGAGTACCCAGTTTTTTTGCACCTCTCCCGGGGGCGAAAGATATACGCCATTGCTCCAGTTAAATAGGCCACAAGAAAGATTCTCAAGTGACATGGTCGTCATCATGATGCGCACATTGCTCCACCCTTCAAACGAGGTAAAGGTCATGTGTAGCTCGCCGTCGATAATGACTGCACGGGGATCTTCAGAGCCGCCCCAACCGCCACCTGAGCCGTAATTGACCGGGCTGTAGCTCAGAGGAGTGTAGGAAAGGCGTTTGCGCGACTCTGCTGCACGGCGCAACATCTCTCCTGAAGGATCGTAGGCAGGCTCACGGTGACGGGTAAAATGTACTCCATCGTCACTCATGGCGTAGCCTATGCGCGAGACTCCATCTGAACCTATTGCTCTATACAAAAGGTGTATCTTTCCCTCATGCACAAATGCTGCTGGGTTAAATACCGCCTCAGACTCCCACCAAGCACTAGGGTCGGGCCCAAGTACTGGGTTTTCGGAGGAGCGGTTAAGCCAGGATTTTTCCTGCGTGGCAGGCTTCCAGTACAGGGTGA
>JAUPWA010000067.1 GCA_030916835.1 Patescibacteria group bacterium
TCTCATGAACCCAAACTTCTTTACTAATGGGTGGAGTTGGAGGTCTTTGCAGTGTAGCGCAGATCCAAATACCCGTCCTCGGCAAACTTCGGTTTCATCGATTTTTACTAATGTGTTTAATCCGACAGGGAATGTGAGTGTTTCTACAATCCCAACTCCTACTAACGGTGGTGGCGGCGTTACTCCGGTACGGGCGGGGATTATTGATAGAAGTGGGAATGTTCGTGAACTCACCTATAGCACTGACCGCTCTGACGCGACCCTGCAGGCGGGATACACAAACAGTCAAAGTTACGACGGATTTATACAGAGTGCCTGTGCGCAATATGGAAGCAATATTCCCGATTGTGAAAAAACAGTGAAAGCGGTGTGCGCTGTTGAATCAGGTTGTCAGCCTACCAGAAACAGTAGTGCCGGGGCAGTTGGGCTCATGCAGACACTACCAACCACCGCAGCGGGTGTGGGCTTGGGATGTGATGTAAACAATGCCCAGTGCAGTATAAACACCGGTACAGCGTACCTTAATCAACAGTTTAAAAAATTTGGAAATGCAGCAAACTCCTTCGCAGCGTATAACGGTGGGCCTGCCGACCAGGTGGGTAAGGCTATGGGTGCCAGCCAAGACTGTGTGGGGCTATACGCATGGCAGTGTAGTATCAATCCAGGGGGGTTGGTGCAGACACAGGGCTATGTGGCAGACGTGTGCCGGCTGCTGACCCTAAATGGGTCGAAATGCTAGCTACGGGGAGTGTAAATGTAGACTTTTTTATGCCAGTAGGGTATAGTGTGCCGCATGTCACAGGACCGATTAATTAAGCTGCAGTGCAACAAGTGCAAGCGTATAAACTATTGGAGCTCCAAGAATAAAAAGCTTGTGGAGCGTAAAATCGAGCTCAAAAAGTTCTGCAAGTGGGACCGTGCCCAAACGGTGCACAAAGAGGCGCGAAAATAATTTTTTAGGTATACTAAAGCCTCTGGGCGCTTAGTTAAATGGTATAACAACGGTCTCCAAAACCGTTATTGGGGGTTCGATTCCCTCAGCGCCCGCTAGCAAGGCGGTCCCTGCCTGCCGGCAGGCAGGTCCAAAACCGTTGATCGAGGTTCGAATCGTAAATACATACAAATGCATTGCAATGCGTTAGAATACGCACGTGACTCAAGACGACGCACTAACAATCCTCAAGACGGGTGCGAACGTCTTTTTAACCGGAGAGCCGGGGAGCGGTAAGTCGCATACGGTCAACGCCTATGTGGCGTATTTGGCGTCAAAAGGTATAGAGGCGTCAGTCACTGCCTCCACAGGCATAGCAGCAACCCATATTGATGGCATGACCGTGCACTCTTGGTGCGGTATTGGGGTCAAAGATATGTTGACTGACTATGACCTCGACCTTATCACCCAAAAAGAAAAGGTGGTGCGCCGGGTGAAAAATGCGCATGTACTTATTATTGATGAGATCTCCATGCTCTCGGCCTCGACACTTGATATGGTCGACCAGGTGTGCCGCACTCTACGGGGTAGTGAGCGTGCTTTTGGAGGTCTGCAGGTTATTTTTGTAGGCGACTTTTTTCAGCTCCCTCCAGTGGTGAAGAATAAGCCCGTCATGCAGGATACTATGAGTATTGAGTATGATGAGCCGCGCTCGCCCTTTGCGTTTACTGCCTACTCCTGGAAGCGTGCGAACCCTTTGGTGTGTTACCTGCATGAGCAACATCGCCAAGAGGACAAAGAGTTTTTAGCGTTTTTAGCAGCACTGCGCCGAGGCAGTCCACACAAGGAGCATCATGCGCTGCTACAATCGCGCAACATTGAGCCAAAAAAAGGTGAGGAGCCGACCAAACTCTTCCCTCACAACGCGAACGTTGACGCACTCAACGAGCGCGAACTCGCGAAACTGCGGGGCACGTATCATGCCTACGAGATGACAGCGCGTGGCGCGCCAATGCTTATTGAAACACTGAAGCGCAACTGTCTTTCGCCTGAGCGTCTGCAACTAAAGGTGGGTGCAAAAGTACTTTTTACCAAGAATGACCCTGAGGGCGACTATGTAAACGGAACAATGGGTGAGGTGATGGACTTTGCGTCCAATAAGCAGCCTATCGTGCGGATTAAGGGTGGTAGGCGCTTGCAGGTGGAGCCGGTTGAGTGGGCAATACTCGATGGAAATAAGAAGTTGGCAGAAATTACGCAACTACCACTGCGCCTCGCGTGGGCCATTACGGTACACAAAAGCCAAGGCATGTCGCTTGATAGTGCGCTCATGGATCTTTCGGAGGCGTTTGAGTACGGCCAGGGCTATGTCGCACTCTCTCGTGTGCGCACGCTCTCGGGGCTCTACCTGCGAGGATTTAATACGCGAGCGCTCGAGGTGCATCCCGAGGTGCTAGAAAAGGATGAAGCTTTTCGCGAACAGTCAGAAGCTACTGAAGAGGTGTTTGCAAACATGTCGAAATCAGAGCTAATAGAGTTGCAAGAGGGGTTTATGCGAGCGTGTGGTGGCTCCGACACCCCTACACCGAAAGAAACTCCTTCGCGAGTTGCAAAGCGTCGTTGGGTATAGCAACCCATACAATATCTTTATTGCGCTTAAACCAGGTGAGCTGGCGCTTAGCGTAGTGCGCAATGGCGCGTTCGAGCTCTACCTCAAACTCTTTGCGGGTAATTTTTACGCTTGCTCTAGGATCAAGCAGGTCAGCAAGGAAGCGATACTCAAGCCCCAACTCGCGCATGCGCTTGTATGAAAGACCTTGCTCATGCAACTTTTTTGCTTCTGCTATCATCCCAATTTTTAAGCGAGTTAATAGGCGAGTGTGTATATTCTCACGCAGCTTGTCTTCAGGTAATTTGATGCCAAGCCACAGCACATCATAGGGACCATCGGCGGCGAGTTGGGGACCACCTTTGGGCGAAGCGCCAAGAGCCTTCGCAATTTCTATAGCACGTACCAAACGTCGCTTGTTTTTTGCATCAATGGTTGCAGCACGATCAGGGTCAATTTTTTGGAGTATCTCGAATAGTTGTTCAGCAGATTTCTTTTCGAGCTCAGTGCGTAGTTTTTCGTTCGGTGGCACATTAGGGAACACCATGCGCCCCAAAAGCGAGTCGACATACATACCGGTGCCGCCCACGATAATCGGCACGCCAATCCCCCGCATTACTTTTTGAGCATGCTTAGTGAAATCATCGACGGTGAATTGTTTTTTTGGTGAGAGAACATCAAGCAGGTGGTGGGGGATGCTGGCCATCTCCTTTTTAGTCACCTTACCGGTGCCAATATTGAGGCCGCGGTAGACCTGGCGGGAGTCAGCCGAAATGATCTCGGGTTTGTATCCGAGTTTTTTCAATTCCTTTGCAAGAGTAATACTCAACGACGTCTTACCCGACGCAGTGGGCCCTACTAGAGCTATAACTTTTGGCTTTGCCAGCTGTGTCATATACGAAAACTACAACAAATTATTAAAAAAGAATACGGCAGCCCGAAGACTGCCGTTGTCCATAAGTATCCCTCCCTGTTATCACTTATCGTAGATGAAGAACCTGTCTTTCCTGCGTCACTCCTTCCAAATAGCGCAGGTGTGCTGCGTACGCCTCCTCTGTGACGATTTCTGGGTAGTGCTGGCGACCTATTTCCGCTAATTTGGTGAGAGAGAGTAGGGCCGTTAGGCCGACGTCATGATGCTTCAGCAACGAGATGCCGCCCTCTTCTCTGTCTAAACAGACTGCGCAATCATTTACGAGCACTCCAACCTCTCGCAGGGATCGTATGACGGGGAGTTTGCTCCCACCTGCCGAGATAACATCGTCAAGAACCAATACTCGAGCCTTTGAGCCCAGTCTGCCTATTACTGCTTCGTCTAAAACTATGTCCTCTCCTTTTTTCTCGAAATGAACGAGAGGGGTATTTTTACCAGCCAAAGTAAGTCGTCTTTGCAGTGCACGAGCAATAGCATGTCCAGCGTCGGGGACAGGAGCTATAACATCATAAGCAACCCCTAGACGCATTAGTGTGTCATACAGCATACTGCCAATAAGGTCGAAGCCTTGCATAGAAAGAGGGCCCGGTTTTCTACGGTGTTCCTCATCTCGAAGATTTACGTAAAGGGGAGAAAGCAAGTCCGATTCACCCACTCTATTTGCTCGGGTAATAAACCCATTTTTGGCGTCTGCCTGCACTGCACCGCTCTTATAAAGGAGGCGTGCCAGTTGTAGTTGTTGATCGGAGAAACCCTCGACCGGATGATTCATAGGAGATACTCCTTCTCCGTTGGTTTGTGGCTAATGTTTGTAGTGCCTCTGTCCGCAGGATAGCAAGTTTGGGGCAAAAGGGAAGATGGATTTCAGGTTTGATAAAAATAAACCCAGGCGTACACTGGTGGTGGAGGTTTACTATGGTTTGCACATGCTGCCGCTCGCGCCGTGATTTCTTTTCACGAAATAGTCTGACTCAGCTCGGTCATTGGGTTTGTGTTGCACCTAGAACTCAGTTGCTCGCAAGCACTTCAATTTCGCAAATATTTCCTTGGTCACAGCAGCTAAATAGATGCCCGATTTTAGGGGATTGGCAGTTGGCTGAAGCTGGCAAAATTTGCCCAGTGATTCTGGAAATACTCGGCCTTAAGTCGTCTGTATCCACCAAGAGACCCGCATCATGAAGATGCGGGTCTCGTTTCGTTTGTGCCGGGAGAGGGACTTGAACCCTCAAGCCTTGCGGCGTGCGACCTGCCCGCCGGCAGGCGGGTTTTGAGTCGAACAATTTGTGCCGGAGGAGAGACTCGAACTCTCACCCCTCGCGGGACGCGATTTTGAGTCGCGCGCGGCTACCATTACGCCACTCCGGCATTCTTTATCGCCTCTATGGTATTCAAGAACTCTCGGCCAGAACCACTTTTCAGAAACTTTTCTCTTTCTCGAGCCTGAACCCTGGTATCGTATGTCTCTGTGTACTGTAATTCTACAGGTAAAAATCTACTCGTGGTTTTGCTCTGGCCTTGTTGATGTTCTCGGAGTCTTCTAGAAAGATTGTTGGTTATTCCAACATATCTAAATTTTCTGGAAGAGCTCCTCAACACATATACGATATACATGTTTTTGGCAACCACCCGCCCGCCGGCAGGCGGGTTATGCCACTCCAGCTTGTGCCTCTTTTACCATATCGAGGCGTGATGATAGAATAGCCGCAATGTCACAGTTTTACAACAACGCCATCTTTTGGGTCGAGGTGGATAAAATCGAGCCCAACCCCTATCAGCCACGCCGCGAGTTCGACCAAAGCAAGCTCGACGACCTCGCGCGCTCTATCCGCCAGTATGGCGTCATCCAACCGCTCACTGTCACCCGCAACGAGTTTGAAAAACCTGATGGTGGCATTGGTACTAAGTATGAGCTTATCGCCGGCGAGCGTCGTTTGCGTGCTGCGAAGATTGCCGGCGTCATATCGGTGCCGGTTATCATCCGTGACGACTATGACGACGACAAGACAAAGCTTGAGGTCGCGATTATTGAGAACCTTCAGCGCGAAGACCTTAACCCTATAGACCGCGCAGTCGCTTTTGCACGCTTGGTAAACGAGTTTGGCTTTAAGCACACGCAGATTGCAGAGAAGGTTGGGAAGAGCCGTGAGTATGTCTCTAACACCATCCGCTTGCTCACCATGCCACAGGAGATGCAACAGGCGCTCAGCGACGGCAAA
>JAUPWA010000068.1 GCA_030916835.1 Patescibacteria group bacterium
CGATCTTCTTTTTTGCCTATGCCGTTGGCGCAGCGCTTAATCATTTTGCCTCTCCTTTTGTAGCCCCGGCGCTTATTTGGCTTCCTGCAGGCCTTGCTCTGGCAATGCTCTTTTTGGAGGGGCTATTCCTTTGGCCAGCTGTGGCACTTGCCTCGCTGCTCGTTAATATATACTTTGGCATCCCACTTCCTGCTGCGCTGTGTATTGCGGCACTCAATGCAGCGCAAGCGGCGCTTGGTGCGTTTATCTTACGGCGAACGCATTTCAACCCACTCCTCTCACAGCTGCAAGATGTGATCATTCTCATAGCGGTAGCTCTAACCACAACCACGCTCACGCCACTATTGGGGTACGGAGCGCTGTGGTTTTTTGACGCACAGACCCAAGCCATGTCAGCGGTATTTGGACCGTGGTGGCTTGGCAACATACTGAGCGATCTTATCGTAGCGCCAGTCCTCATCCGTTGGTCAACTGGCTGGCCACACCGCACCACGCTGCAGTGGGCAGAGTGGCTAGCATCGTTCTCACTACTTACCATTGCCTGCTACCTCGCGTTTTGGACACCGCTGGAGACACTCGGTGGCGTACCATTGGTATACACCGTACTGCTCCCCCTTATCTGGATGGCGGTGTCTATTGGCCCTCGCGGCATGACGCTTGCACTCTTTATTGTCACGGCACTCTCGATAAGCGGCACCTTGGTAGGAGAACCGTTTTTGCACGGCGCGAGCGTGGGAGACATACTCATCCAAGTTGAACTTCTCGATGTGGTGTTGGCAATCATATTTTTAACCTTCGTTTCAAGCGAAGAGGGTCGCAAAGATGCTACCAACAAACTCCATGCGCACGTAGAGCAGCTAGAGGCAGCGGTCTCTCGCATTAGTGCAGATGACAAAGCAAAAAATGAATTTCTTGCCATCCTTGCACATGAGCTGCGCAACCCACTCGCTCCTATTTTAAGCTCGCTGGAGCTTATGCATCTTCATCCGCTTCCCAAAGAGGTTCGAGAACTTGCGATAGGTATGGAGGACCGTGTAAAAACGCTTGCGCGACTACTCGATGACCTGCTCGATGTTTCTCGCATATCACAGAAAAAATTTAAACTCCAGCGCGAGACCATCGACCTCAACCTGCTCTTGGAGCGCAGTGCACACGCAGTACAGGTACTCATGGAGTCCAAGGGTCACACGCTCTCGCTCCACTTCGCACCAGGGCCGCTATGGATCTCGGGCGACCCCGTACGCCTTGAGCAGGTTGTGGTTAATTTGCTTAATAACGCGGCAAAGTATACCCCGAGCGGCGGCACCATAGTACTGCACAGTGAAATCGAAAAAAATATAGCGACCGTGCGGGTGCAAGACAGCGGAGTGGGTATACCAAAAGATATGCTCACAAAAATTTTTGAGCCATTTTTGCAGATGGATAGCACCAGGCGCTCCGAGGGTCTGGGTATTGGTCTTTCGCTCGCAAAACGCTTAGTTGAGCTACACCAAGGCTCTATCGAGGCGCGCAGTGAGGGGCTTGCGCGTGGGAGTGAGTTTGTTGTTCGCCTACCAAAGCCCGCCGTGATCCAGCTCCCTATCCCAGCACTCACCCGAGTGCGGCGCTTGCACGCAACACCAAAAGGAGTACTCCACATACTACTTGTCGATGACAACAAACTCGCGGCACAAACACTTGGCAAACTCCTCTCTCACAAGGGAAACACGGTGTCGCTCGCACATGACGCGGCAGGAGCGCTGCAGTACGCTACAGGAAACACGCCCGACGTGATTATTCTAGATATTGGTCTACCCGATATGGATGGCTATACCGTAGCTCGCATACTCAAGGAGCGAGGTGTTAGCGCACCACTCATTGCGCTTACGGGTTTTGGCCAAGAGGAGGACAAGCGCAACGCCAAGCAAGCAGGCTTCAACTACCATCTCACCAAACCAGTAGGCATGGCAGATGTCGAGTCTGTGCTTGCACAAGTCGAGCGAGACCTGCTGAGCACTTCACCGTAGTTTTACGGGTATCACGATATGATGTAGGGCAATGCATGACACCACAACCACCCTACCGCTACATGGTGGGCACACTATCCCCACACTCGGGCTTGGTGTGTGGCAAATGACTCAAAGTGAGGAGACCGAGCAAGCGATCATGTATGCACTTTCGGTAGGATATAGACATATCGACACCGCAAAACTCTACGGCAACGAAGAAAGTGTTGGCAAAGCGATACAGCAAAGCACTATCCCACGCGAAGAGATCTTTGTTACCACCAAACTGTGGCCTACTGATGCGTTTAGTGCAGAGACTGCCTTGCAGGACAGTTTGAAGCGACTTGGGCTTGCGTATGTTGACCTCTATCTTATCCACTGGCCGATACCTTTGTTTGGCGACCGTGTTTGGAAGCAGATGGAGACACTCGCGCAGCAAGGACTCGCGCGCAACATTGGCGTCTCTAACTATTCTCGCACCCAGATGGAGGAGCTTTTAGAGCAAGCAACCATTCCACCCGCTGTACACCAAATTGAGTGCAACCCCTTCACCTACGACAGAAAACTTATTGAGTTTTGTCAGCAACACAACATTGTGGTTGAGGCATATAGCCCACTCACGCGAGGGCTACACCTTGATGACGCAACGATAGTTAAACTTGCAATGCACTATGCCAAGACTCCCGCGCAGATTATGCTGCGCTGGGCACTCCAAAAAGGCACGGTTGTTATCCCCAAGTCGAGCAACAAAGCACGCATCACCGAGAATGCGGATATTTTTTCGTTTAGTATCAGTGCCGATGATATGCGCCGCCTCGACGCGCTTTCTCACTAAGGCGCGCTTCAGCGGAGTATGACGAACCAAAAGATGAGCGCGACGAGTATTCGATATACACCAAACGGGACAAACGTATGCGTGCGTACAAACCGCAAAAGCCACACAATGCTCAGGAGCGCGACCACAAACGCAGCACTAAAACCTATCGCAAGCAACCCCACCTCAGAGGTGGTAATCGAAGATGCGTTTTTGAGTAGATCAAGGCCGCTCGCCGCAAGCATGGTTGGTACCGCGAGTAAAAATGAAAATTCAACAATCGTGCGCCGACGCAGCCCCAAGAGCATGCCGCCCACAATGGTCGCCCCCGAGCGCGAGACACCGGGGATAATCGCTATAGACTGAAACAGCCCGATACCAAGTGCTTTTTTGTAGCTAATGCGAGCAAGTTCGCGAGTGTCCGAGGCCTCACTCGCTACCGGCGATGGTTGTGACGGATAGAAATATTCAAATGCAATGAGCGCAATACCGCCCAAGAAGAGTGACCAGAGCACCACCGACTCATTACCAAGCAAATAACTTTTCACTATTTTGTATACCGTGAGGCCAATGATGCCCGTTGGTATAAAGGCGACAATAATTTTTTTGAGCAATTCAATGTCTAAAAACTTTTTCCAAAAGACAACCACTACTGCCGCGATTGCACCGAGTTGAATAAAAATCTCAAATGTCTTTTGAAACTCCGTTTGTGCTATGCCCAAGAGTGAGCTCGCCAAAATTAAATGCCCGGTCGAGGAGATAGGTAAAAACTCCGTCACTCCTTCAACCACCCCGAGCAGTAGAGCTTGCAGCGCGTCCATACATAGAATAGTAACACCGTAAGAGTAGGTTGTCTTAGGTGTAGTCGATGATACACTAGCCCTATTGTGAAAATTTCGTGCATAATTTGTGCCTATAATGAAGCATCACGCATAGGTGAAGTACTTAAAGCTGTCGCAAATCACCCCTTGTTAGATGAGGTGCTTGTTGTTGATGACGCATCGAAAGACAATACTGTTAAAGTTGTATATCAATTCACTAGCGTACAACTTATCGCACTACAAAAAAATTGTGGGAAAAGTCGTGCGCTCATTCATGGACTATTAGCAGCAAAAAATGATTTTGTGATGCTTTTGGATGCAGACCTAATTGGTATTACATCTGATGACGTGACTGCACTTGCCAAGCCTATCATCGAGGATCAAGCTGATGTTTCACTATCGCTCCGCAAAAATGCACTTGCTATCCATCACCTTATCGGTATTGATTTTACCAGCGGCGAACGCGTCATACCCCGCACCTTACTGGCAGACGTGCTTGATAAGATTGATCGTCTCCCACATTTCGGCATAGAGTCATACATGAACTCCCTCATCATCAAAAAAAGATTGCGTATTGCAATCGTGTCCTGGGAAAACGTTACCCATGTGCGCAAATCTCAAAAATACGGGTTTATTAGAGGAACTCTATCTGATTTGGGTATGGCAGTCGATGTACTACGGGTACTATCCCCGCTTGCAGTTATTCGACAAAACTACCAATTACTCGCTCTTTGCACAAAGAAGGAATAGCTAGCACAGGGTTATTCCAAGCCCTTTTCGTGTAAGCGACGGCGCAAATACCACACCAGAACAAGATAAACTCCGACTGCGATAAATATGCCAGTTACGATATATTGTAACCAAGACAATGCGCCGGCATGTGCACCAATGAACGAACCGAAAAAGTAGCCGAGTGTAAACAAGAGTCCGTACTGGATAAGGGCAATGATGGCGCCATACATTAAAAATTTTCCCAGTGGTGCCTCAACTACGCCAGACATAGTAAGAAACGCAGAGGCGAAGCCGTGAGGAAGTTTGCTAATAAACATCGTACGCCATGCATGATTCTGCCACTGCATACGCAACTTATCCGTACTTTCTCCAACCAGTCCTCCTTTTTTAAGCAAACGTTGTACAAATGCAGCTTTTTTTGCATATCTCCCAAGAAAATAAAAACCTACATCCATAACCATGTCTTTTACAAAGAAAATCAGAATTGCTATAAACGGATTAAAATACCCAAATGAGGACAAAGCCCCCACCGCAAGTGCCACCATCGGTCCTTCCACAAAAGTTAGTGGAATAACTATCCAATAGCGATAGGTCAATATAAGTACTGTGAGATAATCTGGGCCCATCTCGTTATTGTACAGTGATCCACTCGAGATTGCTCAAGAATGCATCAGTTGAGCGTTCCCATGAATACAGTTCTGCCTTTTCTCGACAGTCGGATGGCGACAGCTCTAAACATTTCAATGCTGAGTCGCGTATATCTTCACCCAGATATCCATCCTTCCCAGTAGTAACAATATCGCGTGGACCCATAACATCGTACGCTGCTATCGGCAACCCACACGCAAGTGCTTCAATAATAGCAAGCCCAAACGTTTCAGTGCGTGAAGGAAATGCGCACACATCACCCAACGAAAGATATTGTACAAGCTGTGTGCCGAATTTATAACCAACAAAATGAGCGGCGGGGTATTTTTTTTCAAGCATTACTTTGTCAGGACCATCACCAATAAGCAACTTGCTCCCAGGCAGATCAAGTGACAAGAAATCTTCTATACTTTTTTCGCGCGCAATTCTTCCCAAATAGACAAAGATTGGTTTTTTTAATTCCATGACCGGTGACTCAGTGCTTCGAACAAAAAGATGCATGTCTACCCCAAACGGCCACAGTGCGACATGCGTGTAGCCATATGATTCAAGCTCAGCCTTCAAGCCAGGCGTGGCAACGAGAGTTCGTACCGCCCTACTATGGAACCACCGCAAAAAAATTTGCATTGGAGCAGTAAACATCCTGCCTGCATAAGCGCCAAAATACAACTGTAAGTTTGTGTGGTATGAAGTGGTAAACGGCAACCCTTGCGCACAGCACACTCGACTTGCCACCACACCCAAAGGACCTTCAGTAAAAATATGAATCGCATCTGGCTTATAGTCTGCAAGAATGCGTTGAATCTTTTTTTTGGGTAGAAGAGATAGCCTAATTTCGGAGTATTTAGGCAATGGTATGGTTGAAAATTGACTTGGCTCTATCACTTTCACTTCATAACCTCGTTTTTCAAGCGCAGGAAGAAGATTATTAAACACTGTGATGAGCCCATTTACCTGAGGCTTCCAAGCATCAGTAACAAAAATGATACGCTTCATTACTGTGCATCATACTACTGAAAACAAGACCACCCACCCCCAGCAAGGCTGGAAGTGGGTGGGAAAGGAACTGATGATCTGTATGTGCGCAGACTATTTTGCAGACACGTACACAACAAGTAATCCCAAAGCAGAGAGAAGGATCCCGATCACCGTACGCGGAGTACCTGCAATTTCAGGTCCGACACTCTTTACATCTTTCGCGCGCTTCACACTATCGTCTGAACCTCTCGATTCGACAGCAGGTTGAAAAGCACGATCACCAGAAAACTCTGCACCGGGCA
>JAUPWA010000069.1 GCA_030916835.1 Patescibacteria group bacterium
TGGAGTGAGAAGTCACTCAACAGGTTTTGCGCGTAGAGCGCTTCTGCTAGAGACCTGCCTTTGCACACCGCTTGGAGTACTGCCTCCATTTTTTGTGCTTTCCGCGGAGCGTGTGTTTGGCTTTTGATAATAGTGAGTGCTGTAGCGAGCGGGATCTGTGCCTGCATAAGAAAGGCGAGACGTTTGAGAAATAGTGTTTGCTCTTTGAGTGAAAAAGTTTGCATAGGTTAGGTATGTAAGACACGCAGCACCTCTTGCAGCGTAGTGTGTCCAGCACGCACTTTTTGCAGGCCGTCGTCTCGCATCGTGGTCATCCCGCCTTTAATCGCGAGCGCCTCGAGCTCTTTGGCAGAAGTTTTACTCACGATAGCGTCTCGCACAGAGTCTGTTGCAACAAGAATTTCGCTAATGCACAGCCTGCCGCGATATCCTGCGTTGCTGCACTGCTCGCACCCGCGGCCAAAGAGTGTGGTTGTGGCGCCGAGGAGTTGTCGCTCTGCATCGGTAGTCTTGCGAGCGTCTTTGCATTCCTCGCAAATAGCACGCACCAAGCGCTGTCCTATAGCAAGTGATATGGTTGAAGCGACAAGGTAGGCATCTACACCCATATCGAGCAGGCGAGGGAGTGTGGTAGCTGCACTGTTGGTGTGAAGTGTAGAGAGCAGCAGGTGGCCACTGAGCGCCGTGTTTACCGCTATTGAAGCAGTTTCAGTGTCGCGGATTTCGCCCACCATAATTATGTTTGGGTCTTGGCGCAAAATGGAACGCAGTCCGTTAGCGAAGGTGAGCCCAGTGCGCGGATTTACTTGGATTTGTTTTACCTCATCGATCGCATACTCGATAGGGTCCTCGATGGTGACAATAGAAACGTCGCTCGTGTTGCGCATAGAAAGGAGTGTATAGAGGGTGGTCGTTTTGCCCGAGCCGGTGGGGCCGGTGGAGAGAATCATGCCGCTGGGGCGGTTGAGCACCTCTCGTATGGTGTGCTGGTCTTTTTCACTAAAACCGAGTGATGCAAGCGTGCTCGCCTCTTTTCGATTGGTGAGTAGGCGCAGTACGATATTTTCGCCATAAAAAGTGGGAGCGATAGAGACGCGCACGTCGAGCGCCTCAGCGGCATGAGAAAAACGAAAGCGACCGTCTTGGGTCGCTTGGTGCTCGTCGGTGCGCAGATGAGCGAGGATTTTTATGCGCGAAATTATTTCAGGATGGAGATGTTTGGGGATGGTGTACTTTCGCTCTAGTACACCATCAACCCGAAAGCGCACTTTAAGGTCATTGGGGGAGGGGTCAAGATGAATGTCGGAGGCCCGCGCTGCATAGGCCTCCTCGATGAGCCCGTCGACAATATCGACTACCGACTCCATAAAGTGGCCCCACTCTACTGCTAGATAGAGATTGACACAAGTTGTAATTTATTTTACTATATAAATAGCACTGGGGGTTCTCATGAAGAGTTATATGACGCGCGAACAGGCGAATGCCTGGGTCACATCTTTGGCTGACAGAAACGGTATGCCTGTGGACGAGCATGTTCGCCCGCTCGTTGCAGCATTAGCGCGGCTTGGTGTGTATACAACGATGTCGTGCCATGGGCATGAAAACTTAAATGAGCCATGTCCGTGGGTGAGGTTTACCTACAGAGATCTCCCGTTTGTGGCGAAACTCGTAGCGAGACAGAACGGGTCCTGCAAAAAGAATGGAGATATGAGTGTAAATCTTTGGGTGCTGTATCCATTAGCAGATCAAATAACCCTAGCCCCTTTCAATCTGAAACAGCCTCTCACCAAATTGCGAGCCGATGCCTGTACGTTTGCAGAGTTCTTGCATGAGCTCGCGGATAGGGGCTAACCAACCCACCAGCGGAGACCCGCTTCGGTGGGTTTTCGTTTTGTGTACTCTGCGGCTCACCGGATGGCAGAGAAATTGGAATCCTACTCGCAACATATCCAAGTTGAGACTTTTTGGCGTTGGTGCGTCCTATGGAACGAAATCGGAACGGTTTTAAAAGAAAAAGCCAGTTGTTAGGGACAACTGGCAAACCCGTTGATTTCAGTGCTTGGTAGTGGCTTCGGTGGCAATCTTCTCCGCCTCACGCTGTGTGAGGTCGGTCTCGCTGATTGCCCAGTCGATGTTGGGCTTTAATAGTTCGCCAGCGCGCACCTTTGAGTAGATTTCGCGGAGAGTTCTGATGCTTCCCGCCGAAATCGAGATGTTCTGGTGTTGCACGGCTCCCATGTTGCCGCCAGATTCCCGCGTCTCCACGCGAGCCGTAGCGCCCTTGTGGCGATACAGTCCATCGGTGCGGAAACCCTTGTAGAAATTATCCATGAAGGTCACCTGACGAATGAACCGCCGCGGCACGTTCGTGAAAACGGTTGACGGGTCGTTAGGGTCGCCGTTGAGGGTGATATACTTGCGCCCATTCTCGGTATCGACCCGCAGGGAAGATTCTCCGACCTTCAGCAGGTTAGCACGACCTTGCTGGGGCGTTTCCATAGCCCTTACACCAGCGGTGTTCAGCCAAATCCGAACCGACATTGAGAGTGTTCCTCTTGTTCCGCCCTTGGTCTCCCGTAGTCGTTTGATAACGGCCATCAGTCCTTGGTACGGTAAAAGGACAATATCATGACTATTTTGTCGTGTCAAGTTGTGCACCGTGTGGTCCGCCAGCCGGCGGAGAAATCGGAACGGTTTTGCGTATTGAAAAATGAAAAGCCGCCCAACCGAAGTTGAGACTTTTTGACGTTTGTGCGCCGGGTAGGATTCGAACCTACGTAGCCGCAAGGGCGATTGATTTACAGTCAATTGCAATTGACCACTCTGCCACCGACGCGTGATTTATAAGATACGGCATTTTATGCCTATTGTCGACCACTGTTTTATTTCAATGATAGGATTTAATTATGAAGCGTTTTTGCCGCATAGCGAGCGGTTTGCTCGTGGCAGTTGCTACTTTTACTCCTCTCCTCACGTCCGCCCAAACCCTCCCCACCTGTATCATCAAAGCCGCGCCCTCATCGGTCCTGGTCGGAAACGCGGTAACGGTCAACTGGTCGAGCACTAATGCAGAAGCTGGCACCA
>JAUPWA010000002.1 GCA_030916835.1 Patescibacteria group bacterium
TCGATAAAAAATAGTAATTCTCTGAACAAAAAAACCCCGCCACGTGGCGGGGTTTTTTGTTCATACACTCTTTGAGTTAGCGGATGATATAAGGCAAAAGTGCCATATAGCGAGCTCGCTTGATAGCCTCCGCGAGGGCACGCTGGTTAGCGGCCGAGAGTCCAGTGCGGCGGCGCGGCAAAATTTTGCCGTGTGGGTTGATGAACTTGCGGAGCGTCTCGACATCTTTGTAGTCGATGCGCTGCAGCTGCGTGTAGTTTTCTTTCGGCATACTCATACTAATAACGTTTACTACTAAAGTGTCCTAGGCACATCTAGAACGGTATATCGTCAGGGTTAATGTCCTCTTGCGGATAGTCTATTGCGTCGTCCTTGGGAGCGCTCTGTGGAGCTTCATAGCCTCCCTCGCTTCGCTCGGGGCCTCCGGCGCCAGAGCCGCCTCCGGCAGCGCGTGGGCCAAACTGGACCATATCTGCGACCACCTCGGTACGGTACTGCTTACCTTTGTCTGAGTCCCAGCTGCGAGTTTGCAGGCGCCCCTCAACATAGACTGAACTCCCCTTCTTGAGATACTGCGCACAGGTGTCAGCCTGCTTACCAAAGACCACAATGTTGTGGTATTGCACCTCCTCTTGTTTGGAGCCGTCTTGCTTGCGGTAGACGCGATTTGTAGCGATTGAGAATGAGCACACGTTACTGCCCGACGGCAAAGCTCGGACCTCTGGGTCGCGAGTAAGGTTGCCGAAGAGCATTACCTTGTTGATATACATGTATAGCGTTAGTTAACCAAAGCGTCGATCGACTTATCGAGCTCTTCCTCAGACACCTCGGCCTTTACTTGGACCTCGGTCTGTGGCTTGTGAATCACCTCACCCTCAAGACGTGTCGAGGCAAAGACAGCGCGGCGTGGGTTCGAAACATCTTCACGCTCGGTGTTGATGACGAGATAGCGCAGCACCTCTGGCATCGCGCGAAGCGCTGCTTGAAAAGCAGGGATCGCGTCACGCTCGGTGGCAAACTTGATAAAGCCAAAGTAGCTTTCAGTGTACTTCTCGCGCTTACCCTGCACAGAGCGCTCCACCTGGTAGGCAAGCGTCATGCGCACAGGAAACTGCTCAGAGATAACCTCGGCATCGTTTAGGAGGCCGTGGATCTTCTCAACCACTGCTACTACTCCATCCTCAGAGATGGTAGGAACGAGATGAAACCCGACTTCAAAGACGGGAGTCGTGCTTTCGCCCTTTGCTTTCGCTGGGGACTTGCTTTCGCTCGCTTGGGATAACTCCGCTTGTGCGGAATGCGACTTTTCAGTCATGGGCACACCTTACCACACTGAGGGATATTTGCAATCGAGCCGCTAGGAGGCCACCAAACCAAAGGCGCGGGCAGCGTTTTCAACAGTTGCCTTTGCGACCTCCTCCTCCAAGAGGCCTTTAGTGGCGGCAATTTTGGCGACGATGTGCGGGATATAGAGTGGTTCGTTGCGCTTGCCACGGTTAGGGACTGGCGCCGCAAAAGGCGAGTCGGTTTCAGAGAGCATGCGGTCGAGCGGACAGACGCGGATAGAGTCGTCGTAGTCGGTCGTGTAGGTAATGGGCCCAGGGAACGAAAGGTAGCAACCGAGGCTCAGATATTTTTGCGCCAACTCACCAGGACCGGTAAAGAAGTGGATGATGACCGGGGTAGTGAGTTTGAGCTCACTCAGGATTTCGAGCATATCATCGTGTGCATTGCGACAGTGGATGATGAGTGCCTTCCCCAACTTTTGTGCCAACTGTGCTTGGGCAACAAATCGCTCGCGTTGTGCCAACTTTTCTTCAGGAGTGCCACCACTGCGAAAATAGTCGAGCCCACACTCACCTATCGCAACCACTTTCGGGTTGCTCGCGAGCTCACGATATTTTGCAACATCAAATTGCTCCTCCAAGTTATCGTTTGGATGGAGTCCTACACTTGCCCATAAAAAGTCATACTTACTCGCTAACTCTATCGCCTGCTTACTCTCCTCATAATCAGTACCAATCACCACCGCCCCAAACCCTTCCTCGCGCATGCGCGTGAGTACCGCCTCCCTATCCTGGGAAAACTGCTCCATGTACAAATGGCAATGCGCATCGAAGAACTTAAACATCTTACTCTTTACGGGGGAACAAATTCTCCGGCTTTTTGTTTTCCTTAATTGCCTGCAAGATTTTTTCGCTGGTTTGAGGAAGGAACGGCTGTAAAGCTTCTGCAATAGTTTTAACAGTGCGCACCAAGTCACGAATTATGTCTTCACCTCTGGCTCGGTCTGTCTTAATAAGCTTGAATGGTTCTTTCTCAGTAATTAATTGATCTGCGTGCTGAATTTCAGACCAAATATAATCTAAAGCCTCATTCACCTTAAACCCCTCCATCGCTTGTTGAATATTACTCTCAAGCCCGGTTGGTTTAGTTGACTCAATAACGGGAGTTGCTACATCATTTTTCTCGGCCATCTGCATAACGCGAGCCACAAGATTACCGAGGCCATTCACCAGATTACCGTTATACGCCTCTTTGAATTTCTCCATAGTGAAATCGCTGTCTTCAAAAGGTGAGATGTGGCGTGCAAGGTAATAGCGCAGCGCGTCGGTGCCATACTCCTCAGCAACCGCAAATGGCTCAATAACATTCCCCAAGC
>JAUPWA010000070.1 GCA_030916835.1 Patescibacteria group bacterium
GATATTGTTGATGGTGTCTACGCTCCAAATACCACTTGGCCATTTACTACACAAGAAGCATGGTCCAAAAAATCTTTGAGCGAAGGCATAGCGCTTCAGTTTGATCTTATGCTAGCGAAGCCACAAGATCATGTACTATCGTGTATCGAGTTAGGTGGGCGAGAGTTGATCATACACGCTAAAAGTGAAGGTGCTTCTGCGGCGATAGTCCTTTTGCAACAAATGCGAAATGATGTGCTACCTGTTCGTGTTGGAGTAGCGCTGTCTTCTACAGCAACAACGGAAGACCTCAAACCGTTTGATGGTATGTTCGACTTTGCGCAGGTGATGGGTATTGAACATATAGGGTTTCAAGGTCACTTGTTTGATAAGCGAGCCGTTGATCTTGTAACCGCTATCCGTGCGCAGTATCCCACGCTCACCATCCAGGTAGACGGTGGCGTGGCGCTTGGTAATGTGCTCAAGCTCGCGCGGGCAGGCGCAAATAGGCTCGTAGCCGGCTCGGCAATTTTTTCTGCATCTAATCCACAGCAGGCATACGCAGAACTCCACATCGAGGCTAATAGGGAGTAAACGCACGGTATACTACAAGTATGTTGAGCGATGCGCGCGTGCGCGAGTTAGAGGCGTGGGCTGTTAAGGTGCGCGAGACGATCGTTGAGATGCTCGCTGCCGCAAAGAGTGGGCATACCGCAGGGCCGCTCGGTATGGCAGATATATTTACCGCGCTCTATTTTTATATTTTGAAGCATGATCAAAAAAACCCTGAGTGGGCACTGCGGGATCGACTAGTGCTTTCTAATGGTCACATCGTACCAGTGCGCTATGCCGCCATGGCGCATGCGGGGTATTTCCCTGTGGAGGAGTGTCTCACGTTGCGTAAATTTGGCTCACGACTTCAGGGGCATCCTGAGCGCTTGCGTCTTCCTGGGCTTGAAACAACTTCAGGGCCACTGGGCTCGGGGCTCGGGCAGGCAGCAGGCATGGCTCTTGCGCTGCGTATGGATGGTAAGAAAAATCGCGTGTATTGCTGCTTGTCAGATGGTGAGCATGATGCAGGCAATATGTGGGAGTCAGCGATGTTTGCAGGCAATAGCAAGCTCGGTAACCTTACGGCGATAGTTGATAGAAATAATATTCAGATTGACGGTACGACCGAAGTGGTAATGCCGCTGGAGCCACTGCGTGCAAAATGGGAAGCGTTCAACTGGCACGTACTTGAGGTAGATGGGCACAATATGCGTGCCATTATTGATGCGGCAGAAGAGGCTAGGGCAATACCTGAAAAGCCAACGGTTATCATTGCGCACACTATCCCCGGCAAAGGAGTTAAACATATTGAGTACGACTTCCGCTGGCACGGCAAGCCACCGACCCCAGAGGAAGCAGCCTCATTTTTGAGGGAGCTACGCACACTTACCGGAACCATCACCAGCGAACACCAATGATATACCAAGCAGCACATCTACGGGAGGACCTCTTTGGTAGACCCGAGCAAAAACCAACGCGGGATGGTTTTGGTGGTGCACTCATGGAGCTTGCAGAGAAGCACAAAGAGGTGGTGGTCGTGTGCGCCGACTTAAGCGAATCGACCCGTGTGTTGGAGTTTAAAGAAAAATATCCAGATCGTTTTGTAGAGGTTGGGGTGGCTGAGCAAAATTTAGCGACTATTGCATCAGGGCTCGCTGCGTGCGGTAAAATCCCTTTCATTACCTCATACGCAACCTTTTCGCCGGGCCGCAATAATGAGCAGATTCGGACCACTATTTCGCTCAATAATGTTCCTGTAAAAATTGGCGGTATGCACGCAGGTGTATCGGTGGGCCCCGACGGTGCTACTCACCAGGCGCTCGAAGACATAGCCCTCATGCGCGTGCAACCCAACATGACCGTTGTGTCTCCTTGTGATGCTGAAGAGGCCCACAAAGCAACACTCGCAGCAGCCGCGCACAAAGGCCCTGTGTATCTGCGCTTTACGCGTGAGAAAACACCTCTCATGACCACTGCACAAACTCCCTTTGTGCTCGGGCGGGTGCAAATCATGTGGCTACCTGAAAAGCCTCGTGTGGCAGTGTTTGCAACGGGGCCGCTGCTCTATAACGCCCTGCGTGCAGCACAAGAGCTCGATGAGGAGATACCCGCCTCTGTTGTGAATGTGCACACGATCAAACCGCTTGATAGAAAAGCAGTGGTCGAGGCAGCTAAAAGCGCAGGCGCTGTTGTGGTTGTAGAAGAGCACCAGGTCGCCGGTGGCTTAGGGAGCGCCATAGCTGAAGTGCTCGCAGAGGAGTGGCCGGTACCTATGCAATTTGTAGGAGTGCGCGACCAATTTGGCCAGTCGGGTGAGCCTAAGGAGCTTATCGAGCACTACGGTCTTGGTGTTAGTCACATCAAAGCAGCCATTCGTACAGTGCATGCACGTGCTCATATTTAAATATGTTTGTAAGTGATAGCAGGCAAGTCTCTATAGTGCACCAAAACATCAACTCATTGGTTGCGTTGGTGTTTGTTGCGTCGTTTGCTGGGGGAGTCGCATTGATTATTTGGCACGCATGCATAGGGAATAACCCTATTGCTGACTTTTTAGTACAGACAAGTATTACGCGCCAAGCGCTCCAATACTAAAGCTCGCGCAGTGCATACTCAGTTGGTCGTTTTGCGAGATAGTCTTCAAGTTTTTCTCGAGAAAGAAGACCCTCCTGAGCACCCACCTTCATCACCACTGACATCGAGTTGATAGGCCCCCATAGGAGAGCTTCTTCAAACGATTTACCAAGAGCGAGTGCTGCAGTAACGCTCGAGGCAAAGGCGTCACCGGCACCAGTGCGTTCAAATGGCTCAGGTTGGTCAGGGTACATGGGGATGTGGTAGTACTTTCCTTCGGCACTTTTAGCGTATGCTCCGCGACGGTCATCGGTGATGATAACTTGCTTGGGGCCAAGTGCCATGAGTTTATCAAGCAGCATTTTTTTGTCGTCGGTTGGCTCAATACCTAAAATACGCTCGGCCTCTTCCTTATTAACAACAAATAGATCGGTGCGCGCATAAATACCCTTTAGTTTTTCTACACCAAGTTTCATTTGAAAGGTACCCGGCTGGAAGGCGAGTTTTGTTGCAGGGAAGCGCTCGATCCATGCTATGAGTTGCTCGTGGTACGGCGTAGAATTTGCAGCAAGCGAGGAAAGATATATCCACTTGGGAC
Source organism: Patescibacteria group bacterium (assembly GCA_030916835.1). Classification (GTDB taxonomy): domain Bacteria; phylum Patescibacteriota; class Minisyncoccia; order Phycocordibacterales; family SBAW01; genus GWA1-54-10. Next base: position 3,203 of record JAUPWA010000070.1, read on the forward strand.
CCTCAGCAAGTTCGGGCACGGCGTAGGCAAACTCCTCGTGTTTTACCAGAATCGTGCGCTCGGTCTCATACCATAGTACATAGTGGTGGTTGGTTTTTTTGCCCGCCTCGGTCGCCATGAGCGATGTGTCAACGTGCTCTTGTGTTAGTTTTTCTAAACACTTTTTGCCGGGTTCATCATCGCCAATATAGGCACGCAGTGAAGCGCTGAGCCCCAGGCGCGCGGCTGAAACAGCCGCGTTGGCGGAATTACCCACCGCATACATGGGCACATCGTACTCGTAGGGGATTTTGTCACCCCAGCGCATACAGATCTCGCAGTCTTCGTTGTTAAGTTTGCAGTGTACGGATGCTTCGTGCAGACGGATAAACGGTTCGGTCACAATGTCGCCAATGGCGAGAAAATCTATACTCATAATTTGTAGTATATACTAAGCGGAACTATGCAAACACTAGCTGAGGTTATTGCAGATTATAAGAAGGCAGGGAAGGCGCTCGGACATTTTAATATTTCAGATTCAAATCAGCTACACGCTATCGCAGCAGCAGCCAAGCAGACAAAGCTGCCGGTCGTGGTAGGACTCTCAGAGGGTGAGCGCGAATTTTTCCCTCTGCGAGAGGTGCGTGCGCTTATCAATTTGTACCAAAAGGATGGGGTAGCCCTATACCTGAACGCCGACCATACCTACTCGTATGAAAAGGCGGTTGAAGCAATTGACGCTGGGGTCGACTCCATTGTTGTTGATGGAGCGAAGCTCTCATTTGCACAGAACGTTGAGCTGCTTGAGCGTGTTGCGGTGTATGCAAAACACAAGCGCCGTTTTTGGGGTGTGCATACGCTTGTAGAGGGTGAGGTGGGCTATATTGGCCAGTCTTCAAGTGTTATGGACAAACTTCCCGAGGGTGCTGCTATCACTGAGGACATGATGACCACACCAGAGGAATTAAAGAAATTGGTCGAGGAGACGGGGATCGATTTGGCCGCGCCTGCGGTAGGAAATATCCACGGCATCATCACCTCTGGGCAGCCAAAACTCTCTATATCCCGCATCAAGGCACTCTCGCAAGCGGTCGCAGCGCCGCTCGTACTGCACGGAGGCTCTGGCTCGGATGATACAGAGTTTGCTGCGGCCGTTGAAGCAGGGATAAGCATGGTGCACATAAATACCGACATCCGGGTCATCTACCACGATGAGGTCAAAAAAGCTCTCGAGGAAGGCAAGGAGGTGGCGCCCTATAAATTCTTGGCTCCCGCCATGCAAAAGACGGCCACCTATGTGGCGCAAAAGCTACAGCTGTTTGCCCGGGCCTAAGGGGTTGCAAAATCGGTAAAAATCTATATAGTAGGGACTCATGGAATTAACGGTAGAAAAGCGAGACAAAACAACTAATGTAAAAGAGCTGCGTCGCACCGGCAAGGTGCCTGCAGTTGTGTATGGCCGTAGTGAAGAGTCAACCCCTATAACGGTTGACCGAAAGGTGTTCGAAAAGCTTTTTCATGAGGCAGGCGAGTCTACCGTTATCACACTCAAGGGCCTTGGTGTGGTAAAAGAAGCACTTATCAACGAGGTGGCTCTCCATCCGGTTTCAGGTGCTCCGATGCACGTTGATTTTTATGCTATTGAAAAGGGTCAGACCGTTACCGTGTCTGTGCCGCTTGAATTTGAAGGCGTCTCGCCCGCAGTTAAGGACTTGGGTGGCGTGCTCGTTAAAGTAATGCACGAGCTTGAGATTGAGTGTGAGCCAAAGGACCTTCCACAGCAAATCGTTGTTGATATTTCGAAGCTCAAAACGTTTGATGATCAAATCACGGTTAAAGATCTGTCTCTCCCTGCAAGCGCAAAACTCAGTATTGACCCAGATGAAGTTGTTGCTTTGGTCAACACAATTGCTGATGAAGTAGAGTCAGCGCCGCTCGACATATCCCAGATAGGCAGCTCAGTTGAGCGTGGCAAGAAGGAAGAAGAAGCAGCAGAGCCAGCAGAGTAACACAAGACGCCCCCAAGGGGGCGTTTTTGGTATAGAATAGGGAAATGGGTAAACCGACTCGGTGGGTCATTTTGGGCTTTCTTTTTGCAATATCTGTTGGACATGCGGTGGTTTTTGCACAAACAGACTCCTCAGGGTCAGCACAAACTGACGCCTACCGAGCGCAACTTCAAGCGCAGCTCGCAGATCTTGAAAGACAAATAGCAGGGCAGCAGGCGATACTCGACCAAGCTAAAACACAAGATGTCTCGCTCTCACGAGATATTAAAATCCTTAATGCACACATTGCACAGGCGCAGCTTGAAATTAAAGCGCGCACCATTGCTATGTCGCAGTTGCAAACAGGCATTACGCAAAAGCAACAGACCATCTCAACACTCAATTCTAAATTAGGAGACGAGATGGAGTCTCTCGCTGCCCTACTGCGCGAAAAAAATAGACTCGACACAACCTCCCCTGCTGTTGCTATATTGTCAGCGCAGAGCTTGTCGGACTTTTTCGTCGATCTCGACACCTTTGACCAAATTAATGAGAAGCTGCAAGATTCCTTTACCAAAATCACAGACACCAAAAACCTTACACAAAAGCAGCAGGACACACTACAGTCGCAGCTCGATGAAGAGACAAAGCTGCGTCAGGTGCAGCAGCTTCAAAAAGAGCAAATAGCTCAGCAACAGGCTCAAAAGCAAAAAATATTAGCCGAGACAAAGGGGCAAGAAAAAGCGTACCAGTCTCTCATAGCGAAAAATCAGCAGTCGGCTGCTCAAATTCGTGCGGCACTCTTCCAACTCAATGGCTCAGCAGCAATCTCCTTTGGTAAAGCGCTTGACTATGCAAACGAGGCATCGAAGGTAACCGGTATTAGGCCCGCATTCTTGCTTGCGATAATCCGTGAAGAATCTAACCTCGGTTCTAATGTTGGCAAGGGTACCTATGCTGAAGATATGCACCCAACGCGCGACGTGCCGGTTTTTATGGCTATCGCTTCGAGTCTTGGGCTTAACCCGACTTCCCTGCCAGTTTCTAAAAAACAATGGTATGGCTGGGGTGGCGCCATGGGTCCGGCACAGTTTATCCCGTCTACCTGGGCGGGCTATGCAGGTTATGTAAAGCCCGACTACCGCTATGACGCGAGCAAAGATCGTATCGGTAAGCTCACCGGTAACCAGCCACCAAACCCATGGAATCCTGAAGATGCATTTATGGCCTCTGCTATATACCTCACCGACAGTGGTGCTGCGGCCCAAACCCCCGCGGCTGAATTTAAGGCTGCTATGTGTTATTTGGCGGGTTGCGGTAATGCAAATAAGGCTGACCTGCAGTTTTATGGCCAGCAGGTGGCCCAGTTTGCCGCCCAGTATCAGTGTCAGATCGATATTTTGAACGGTAAGGGCGGGAATTGCTCGCTCTAGCTTGCTTTTTTGCCCGTCGCGTGCTATCTTTTACGCCATGAAAACGGATACCCACCCGACATATTTCCCCGACGCAAAAGTCGTTTGTGTATGCGGCAATACCTTTACTATTGGTTCGACCAAGAAGGAGCTCGCGGTTGAAATCTGCAGCGCGTGCCACCCATTCTACACCGGTAACGATAAGCTCATGGATGTCGCGGGTCGTGTTGAGAAGTTTAAGGCACGTCGCGCCGCTGCTACCCCCAAGAAAGGTAAATAACGTGTCACAAGAAGGCACCTCAGGAATTCTTTCCGCAAAGGTCCTCGGATCTCCTCGCTCACCTTTTTATAGCCTTCGGCCAAAGGTGGAGCTCGGCCAGACCGTTTGCTTCTTGAATTCCTTTGGTGCCTTTTTCGTATCCAACTTCACCATTGTATGGAAATAGATATTCAAAAATTTAAAGAAAATCCAAAGACCACCTATTTTGCGGTGGAGCTTGAGCGCCTGCTTACTGAAGAGGCTGAGGTACGCGAATTGGCCCAAGGCGAGCTCGGTGCCTTAGCTGACGATGATCTTTTGCGTATTGAGGAGCAAAAGCAGGCCTTGCTTACTGAGATTAAAAAAATCTTAGACAGTGAAAAAGCTGAGGAAGAGTTCCCCAACGAAGCAGTGCTTGAAATCCGCGCAGGCGTGGGTGGTGAGGAGGCTGCTCTTTTTGCTGAAGAGCTCGCTACTATGTACCGAGCATATAGCGAAGGTCAGGGTTGGCAGGTACGTGTGCTCGCTGAGTCAAAAACCGATCTTGGGGGCTATAAAGAAGTTTCAATAGAGCTGCGCGGTATTGGTGTATACAAGAAGCTTCGGTATGAAACGGGCGTGCACCGCATCCAGCGGATCCCCGCGACCGAGAAGTCGGGTCGCATCCACACCTCGACA
>JAUPWA010000071.1 GCA_030916835.1 Patescibacteria group bacterium
CGCCGCGCTGAGGCTCCTGTCAATCTTCCTATCGGATAAGTATGCGCAAAGAACCTCTCCACAAACGAGCAAAAGCGCATATTGTCCGTACTACGGGCATATGCAACGAGTGGTGCCGACATTGGCGCATGTATGACCGTTTGTTACCCTCCGCCTTTTTGTGCGGGGTACTACTCTTTTTGATCTATTACCTCGCCATCGCTGCGCCGGTCGATTTTCAAAGCACCTCTCTCGTTAAAGTAACGAAGGAAGAGTCTATAGGGGAGGTGGCAAATCGGTTGAAGGAAAAGAACCTCATCCACTCGGTGGTGGCGTTTAAGCTTTTTGCGCGCGCGTTTGGAGCGCACGACCATCTTGTTGCAGGTGAATACTTTTTCCCCGGACCCCAGAATGTCATTCTTCTGAGCCGCCGCCTGGCTCATGGCGATTACCAACTCGTACCGGTACGCGTAACCTTTCCTGAGGGAGTGACCATCTCGCGCATGGCAGAGATACTCCATGAGCGGGTGCCAGATTTTGACGTACAGGCGTTCCGCGCCTCGGCACAAGCAAAGGAGGGCTACCTGTTCCCTGATACGTACTTCTTCTTACCGGGGCAAGAGCCGCTCGCTGTTATCACAACGCTTGAAGCTAATTTTAAAGAAAAGATAACAAAGCCAGAGGTTGCTGCTGCTATTGCCCAGTCGAAGCGATCGCTCGTAGACCTGGTCACTATGGCGTCTCTCCTTGAGAAAGAAGCTTCAAACTTCCACGATCGTCAAGTTATTGCTGGCGTTTTGTGGCATCGTCTTGCAATAGGGATGCCGCTGCAGGTTGATGCGGTTTTCCCGTACATCATCGGGAAGAACACGTTTGAACTTACCAAGGCCGACCTTAAAGTTGCCTCACCGTACAACACCTACACCAACAAAGGCTTGCCGCCTGGCCCTATCAATAACCCGAGCATTGAGTCAATTTTGGCAGCAGCAACTCCAATTACAACAAATTATGTGTACTACCTCTCTGACATGCAGGGTAATTTTCATTTTTGTGTCACGTATGCTTGCCAAAAGGCAAATCAGCAAAAGTATTTGAAATAACAAGAGAATTGCGTATAGTCAATATATGCGCAAGGCGCCAATCGTATACGTGGGCCTCTCAGGTGGAGTAGACTCTGCCGTGTCTGCAGCGCTGCTCCAAAAAGCCGGGTATGAGGTTGTTGGTGTGTTCATACGCATAGCGCTGCCTGGCTACCCGTGTCCCATAGCAACAGACCGGCAAGATGCTATGCGGGTTGCGGCACATCTGCGCATCCAATTTAAAGAAATAGATCTATCTGAGGCGTACCAAAAGCGCGTGTTTGACTATACGCTCAGTGCGTTTGCTGCAGGACGCACCCCAAACCCAGACACCCTGTGCAATCGAGAAATTAAATTCGGGCTCTTTTTTGAGTGGGCTCGTGCGCAGGGTGCAAATTTTGTTGCCACTGGGCACTATGCACGTACACAAGTGCTGCACGGCGAGGCACACCTATATGCTGGAGTAGATACTGCCAAAGACCAGAGTTACTTTTTATATATGATCCCCGAGGGGCATCTTGGGCACGTACTTTTTCCTGTAGGGGGATATACCAAGCCAGAGGTGCGCTCGCTCGCACAGTCGTTCAATCTTCCTAATGCGACGCGCAAAGACAGCCAGGGGCTGTGCTTTTTGGGAGATATTTCTATACAAGACATGCTCAAGCGCGAGTTGGTCCTACAAAAAGGTCGCGTACTCTCGACTGACGGCACAGTCATAGGCGAACACGAGGGTGCCTCGCGGTATACCATAGGGCAGCGGCACGGATTTACCGTGGCTGGACACAGTAGTGAAACGCAGGCGCAGTATGTTATCGCTAAAAACGTGGCGGACAACACGATAACCGTCTCACCGAACCAAACACCTCATGGGTCGACCAAAACAAAACTTATCGTGTCTGAACTAAATTGGATAGGCGAGGTTACCAACGGCACCTATCTAGCACGTTTCCGCTACCGACAAACACTCATCCCCGCAACACTTACTCTGACAGATGATGGTGCTCTGGTTGAGCTTGTGCAGCCACACTATGCGCCAGAAGGTCAGTCGGTAGTGCTATACACACAAGACGCAACTGGCCTGCGCTGTCTGGGAGGTGGTGTTATACAGAAGGTGCAGATACTCTAATTGTTGATAACGAGCTCAAATAGTGCCCACGTGGCCGTATACTTGGGATATGCAAAAAAGAAGGAGTGTTGTTGCTCTGGCGTGTATGCTCGTTGCTCTTGTTGGTGCGTGGTGGTTAGCTGCGCACAGCACGTCTGATGAACTTGCTGGAGCTCTACACGATCAAGTAATCCTCATTTCACACACAACCATTGGCTCGACTGAAAAATTCTTTGGCACACTACCTCTCGCTTCTTGCGATGAATTAGCAATGAGCATCGCAGCGACAGCGAGCGCCCCAACACAGCTTTCACTTCACTTTACGACTACACGTGTCCAAGGCACGTGCACGAGCGGTGCTGAGCCTGCTCCATTTGCTGCTGCATACACCGCAGCGGGTGGAGTTACACTAAGCACCGTCACCTTAAACGGACAACCGATACCTTTTAAACTGCAAAAGAAGACGCCATGACTCTTCGCATTATTAAATCTGACGGCACTGCTGAGCCATTTGATCCACAAAAACTAGAGCGTTCGCTACAGCGTGCAGGCGCGAGTGAGCCCGTAGCAGAGGAGATAACTGTGCAGATACAAAACGAGTTGCACAACGGTATTACCACTGCCCAAATTTACCGCAAAGCATTCGCACAGTTGCGTGGCCACAGACGCTCAACCGCAGCGCGCTACTCGCTTAAGCGAGCTATTCTCGACTTTGGTCCATCCGGATTTCCTTTTGAGGCATATCTTGCTGAACTTTTTCGTGCTGAGGGGTTACATGCAGAAATTGACCAGGTGGTGCAGGGTGGGTGTGTGGAGCATGAGGTTGATGTTGTGCTTACCCGCGATCGGATGAAGACATTCATCGAGGCAAAATTTCATAACAACGCCGGTTTTAAAACAGACTTAAAAACAGTGCTCTATGTCCAAGCTCGTATTGAAGATTTACAAAAAAAATCACCACACAACCCGATACAGGGGATGGTAGTAACAAACACGAAATTTACCGATGTTGCTGTTCACTACGCAAGCTGTGTTGGTTTAGAACTACTAAGCTGGGAGTATCCTGAGAAAAATAATTTACATGACCGCATCCACATGGCGCAGTTATATCCAATTACGGCGCTTACTACTTTGTCACAGGGTGAAAAAACAGCTCTACTAAGCCAAAAAAAAGTCTTGTGCCAACAACTACCGCACGATACTCGAGCACTCTCTGCCATAGGGGTGCGCGGCAAACGTGCCGATCTTGTGCTTGAGGAGGTTGGGGCATTGTGCATACCCGGAAAAGCTATATGATAGAAGTGTTCGTTTTTTATCATTTTTAACTTGTATCGTATGGCCGAAAATCAGCAATCGAACCAAAAGCCACAAGACCAGAAACCTGGACTTACGTGGTCTCAGCCCGCAGGAGCGCAACGCAACGCACAACCGCAGGCAAAACAATCATCAGCGGCAGCTACCACTGAAAGCGGTGGCCGTGTTATTGGAATCATCTTAGGTGTTGTAATTGTACTTGCACTCGTTGTGTGGGGTATTACTGCGCTGCGTCAACGTGGCGAAACAGTCTCATCAACCGCAAGTAGCACTGCTGAAGTAGCAACAGAGCAGACCGAGGAGGGCTCTACTGAAACAGCAACCACCGGCCAAACACAGCCTGTAGAAGAAACTACTGCTCCAGCAGAAACCACTACTACACCTGCAGTGACTCCAAGCGTATCGGGCGCATCATTTAGCGCTCCCGCACAACCTGCAGGAACTTCGGTTGCGGTGACTGGTCTTTCGCTTACACAGCCAACTTGGGTTGTGGTGTACGAGTCCCGCAACAGCAAGCCAGGCAATATTTTGGGCGCTGGCCTCTTCTTTGCGGGTGATAGCGCTGTCTCGGTACCGCTTATGCGCACTACAGTTGCCGGGCAAACCTACTATGTGACTGAAGTTATCGATAACGGCGACAAGATCTTCTCCGTAAAGGAAGAGAAGCCAGTTATGGATACTGCAGGAGCACAGGTGTGGACAACCTTCGTCGCACAGTAGAGCAGAGGGTACTATAAGGGCAATGCCCGTAAGTGCTCTTGGAACATCTACTGAACTTCATTTGCTTGCAAGCCTCGTTTTGGCTGCACTGCTCGGAGCCTTTGTAGGTATTGACCGTTCGATGGCAGGTAAGCATGCAGGGATGCGCACCTATGCACTCGTGTCACTTGGTTCATGCCTCTTTACGCTCTTGAGTACGCTTGCTGCTTACCAGCTTGCAGCGTTCGCTAACGTTAACCCTCTCCAAATAGCTGCGTCGGTTATTATCGGCATCGGCTTCATTGGGACCGGACTCGCCGCTTTACCTAAACTAGGTAGCGGCGAGCATTCGGTTGAGATAACAACCGCCTCTGGGGTGTGGGTGGTCGCTGCAATTGGTATGGCCTGCGCGTATGGGTTTTATGTACTTGCCATAGCAACAACCGTCTTGAGTCTCGTTATTTTTTCATTTTTTGCTCATATAGAGCACTGGATAGTGACCGGCTGGGGGCCTGCTAAGCCTGGTCGCAAAAAGGCACAGAAGTAGGAAACTAAATTCCTTTGAGCTACAATAGCTCACATGAGCTCATTTTATAAACCGCACCGCAACCCCAACTGGAACTATGGTGGTCAAAACTGGACGCTCTCGCGCTCCAAAATTGACCTCTTTATGGAGTGCCAACGTTGTTTTTATATCGACAACAAGCTTGGCACCGCGCGCCCGCCAGGATTCCCCTTTAATCTCAACAGTGCCGTCGACGAACTCCTTAAAAAAGAGCTTGACTCGTATCGCGCAAAAGGTGAGCAACATCCGCTCGCCAAGGCCTATGGGCTCGACGCAGTACCACTGAAGCATGCGCGCATGGACGAGTGGCGCAATGCGCTGAGTGAAGGAGTAAAGTTTTTTCACAAAGAGACCGGCATGACGGTGCGCGGCGGCGTTGACGATATTTGGATAAACAGCCAAGGAGAGCTTATCGTCATTGACTACAAAGCAACAAGCAAGGACGGCAAGATTGAGTCGCTCGATGAAGAGTGGCACCGCGGTTACAAACGCCAGATTGAGGTGTACCAATGGCTGTTGCGCAAAAACGGTTTCACCGTTTCAAACATGGGCTATTGGTTTTATGCAAACGCAAGCAAAGATAGAGAAGCGTTCGACGCACGACTCGACTTTGAGCTGACCCTTGTGCCGCACACCGGCTCGACCGATTGGATAGAGCCAGCTCTTTTTGCAATTAAAGAGTGTCTTGATGACGTGTCCCTCCCGAGCCCTGCAAAAAACTGCGACTACTGCACCTACCGCGAGGCAGTAGGGACCGTGCTAGGCAAATATCAAAAAGACAAACCTGCTCCTGTGCACACAGCAACGCCCACACAAAACACTCAAACCGCATCAGTCACTAAAATATCCTCAAGAGTAAGAAGTCATGCAAAAGAAGAAGACGCACACAACGGCCAGCTCTTCTAAACCCGCGCACGCGTCACGTGTGTTTGAAAGCGCGTTTGCAAAGCGCGTGTATGCTGTGGTTGCCAAAATTCCAAAAGGTAAGACTATGACCTACAAAGAGGTCGCTCTAAAAGCGGGCAACCCAAAAGCAGCACGCGCGGTGGGGATGTATATGAAGCACAATTATCGCCCCAACATCCCATGCCACCGTGTCGTGCGCTCTGATGGCCGCATGGGCGGCTATAACCGCGGTGGCGTTGAGCGAAAGGCTGAAATATTAAAGCAGGAGGGTGCCCGTACTCGCACAAACAAAAGCAAAGCCCCGCGCTAATGCGCGGGGCCTCTCGAGGATTGTTTGAGAATTTGATCGACGGTCTGCACAACAGCCGCAACGGACATATCCGTTGTATTAATAATATGTAGGTTTCCCCCGAATGATAAGGCGCGTTCATTCCACTGGTGAAGTACGATGCGTTCTTTTTCTATTTCTTCTCCTGTGATCTTGCGCTGTTGCAGACGCCTAATCCACTCCTCACCATCTTCTATCAAGAGGTACACACAAACAACGGTACCTCCAAGTGCACGTTGTTGATTTAATAAAATCTCCAAACCCTTGAAGGTAAGTGCACAGACATGTATCTCGGGCGATAAAAGCCCTGCATCAACTACGGTGAATCTTGTCCCATACTGTTTCCCACGAACCTTGTCATGCCAGCAAAAGGCCCCAGCCTTTAGTTGATCATTAAACGTCTGCGGGTCAAGATGTTCATACTCACGGACCCGATCCGAATCTCGGGGATCGCGCTCAGTCGTGCTCGTCATACGCTCTGCTCCTTTTGCTTCAACGTAGACGTCCATAACTGTCGACTTACCAGCTGCAGTCGGGCCAACAAAAACTACTATCATTGCGTTTTTCCTACCTGTACGAAGCTGCCGAGCAGTATATACTAGAAGCACTTATGAAGCACGTCACCCTGCTGTTTTTGTTAAAAGATGACACCAAGGAGATCTGTCTCGCTATGAAGAAGCGAGGTTTTGGGATGGGGAAATATAACGGCACTGGCGGCAAGATTGAAGAAGGGGAGACACCCGAGGAGGCAGTCGCGCGCGAAGCGTTTGAAGAGCTTGGGGTGAGTATCGAGCAAAAGAATTTAGAAAAAGTGGCCGAAATTGCTTTTTCGTTTGGAGATAAACCTGGCGGCTTTTTCTGCCACGCATATCTCACAGAAACCTGGGGAGGCGAGCCTGAGGAGAGCGAAGAGATGGCACCACGTTGGTTTAGCTACGACACAATACCCTACAACCAGATGTGGGTGAGTGACCGGCAGTGGCTCCCTAAAGTCCTCGAAGGTAAAAGGCTAAAAGGCAGTGTCCACTTTACCGAAGATGGCAACAATGTCATTTCCGAATCACTCGAAGAGGTTACGGCTCTCTAGATCGATATGGACGTAAAGATTGAAGAGTCATGGAAGTCCAAGCTCTCGCCCGAGTTTAATAAGCCGTATTTTAGCGAGCTCACTAGTTTTGTAAAAAAAGCGTACACAACGAGCACGGTGTATCCACCGCCCGCAAATATTTTTAAAGCGTTTGATCTGTGCCCCTTTGAGCAAGCTGAGGTGGTGATCCTCGGCCAAGACCCATACCACGGGCCCCGTCAGGCCAACGGCCTGTGTTTTTCAGTAAGCGAGGGCGTAGCGCTGCCGCCGTCGCTTTTGAATATTTATAAAGAGCTTTCAGCGGATTTACATATCCCCCTGCAAGAACTCACTAAAACAGGCGATCTTAGCCGTTGGGCGCAGCAGGGTGTACTGCTGTTAAACGCAACGCTTACCGTCAAAGCACACGCTGCTGGCTCACACCAAGGGAAGGGTTGGGAGGAGTTTACTGACGCCGCAATAGCAGCGCTCTCGAGCCAGCGAGAACACCTCGTCTTTATGCTGTGGGGTAATTATGCAAAGCGAAAAGGGGAGCACATCGATCGCTCCCGACACCTCGTGCTCGAATCCGCGCATCCTTCGCCCCTCTCTGCCTACAATGGTTTCTTTGGCTCTAAACCGTTTTCAAAAGCAAACTCCTACCTCATCTCCCACTCCAAAAAACCAATTGATTGGAGGTAAATTTAAAATAATTGATAAAACTGAAAAACAAGATACGCAAAAACTAAAATAGGTATGTATGCTAACGCAGCAAAAACCCGTGAGTATTTTTTCTTGAACACAACAACCCAACTAGCCACAACACCAATTACCAGTGCAATAAATGCTACTACCCAAAAAATTATACTTAATACACCGGGGGCATAGTCTCCCATAGAAAGCAGCATAAAATTAAACAAAATAAGACCAGTTCCCCACAACACAATTAGTGTATCAACCACAGCAAAAAGTATTTTATGTGTTTTTTTCATATGTAAAGTATATCCTGACTTTTACCAAATCTTGGCGTAACGAGAAGGACGAGACAAAAGCGACGGCTGTGCTAGACTTTTATCATGATAAAAATGAGTTGGGTCATAGTCTGTATATTGGGCATAACGATACTACTATTGGCTGCCGGGGCGTACTTCAAAGCACTTCCCCCTGTCACAAACAGCATGGTCAATACTGCCAGTACACCAACATCATCAACCTTTGTAGAAGTTAAAGGAAATACGGTAACTCTCATACCATTTGATCTAACCTTCGATGTTCCTCACGATTGGAGTATCAGTGACATCAACTCCGGCATGGCCCCATCTATATATAACGCGAGCGAACAAACTCCCTTTACGTCTTTAGAAGTCCGCAACGCTAAAGGTGAGTATGTTGCTAGCCTGCATTGCCCACCAAAACCTACCGGCATGGAGCAGTTGGGGGAGGCGTATGATTCGGTAGCTTCTTCAAGCCGTAGCTACGTTAAAAATGGAGTTGAGTTTAAAGCTAGTTACGAGTATCTGTATGACTATGGAGAAACCCACCATCTGGACACACCTAGTTTTTTTGTAGCTTGGGTGGGTAGCAATAAACCCCTAGTA
>JAUPWA010000001.1 GCA_030916835.1 Patescibacteria group bacterium
AAGGAGGGGGGCGTTGCTGGTTTTCTTGTTGGTCACGCAAGCGCCGACGCTGATGCGTTTAGTGCTCTACTTAAAACACTCGTATGATCTCGTTGCGCTCAGTTGAAGATGCCTCAGTGCAAGACAAGCGCGTGCTCTTGCGTGTCGACTTTAACGTGCCGATGCAGGATGGGCGCATTACCGATGATACGCGCATCAAAGCAGCGCTCCCTACCATTAAGCTCCTGCTTGATAAAGGTGCAAAAAAAATAACACTCCTTACCCATTTGGGCCGCCCAGATGGCAAAGAAAATGACAAAGATAGGGTTGCGCCACTGTTTGCGCACCTTGTACCGCATCTTGGGGACGAGGCTTCGCTCGTGGAGATGCATGAAAACGTGCGCTTTGACCCCCGCGAGGAAGCTGGTGACGAAGGTTTTGCAAAAGAGCTTGCCGCGCTTGGTGATATCTACGTAAATGATGCGTTTTCAAATTCGCACAGAGCGCACACCTCTATGGTTGCGCTGCCAAAATTGCTACCAAGCTATGCGGGCCTGCAGCTCTTAAGTGAGGTGGCGCATATTAGCGAGGCGCTGACACCACCTAAAAACAGTCTCGCAATAGTAGGAGGAGCGAAGTTTGAAACAAAAGAGCCACTCTTGGAAAAGTTGCTTGAGCACTACGGCACGGTGCTTTTGGGTGGCGCACTTGCTAACGATATGCTTAAGGTGCGAGGCACGCCCATTGGGCGCTCAATGGTATCAGCTACTCCTGTGCCAGATGTCATGGCCGCAGATGAACGCATCGTCATACCAACCGATGTTATGGTCGAGTGCGAAAACAATCAGCGCCGCACCGCATATACAGCAGATGTGCGCTCGGACGAACGGATTATGGACATTGGGCCTAACACTGCTGAGGTATGGGCAAGTATGATACACGCTAGCGACTTCGTGCTTTGGAATGGACCCACTGGTGTGTTTGAAAAAGGGTTTACCGAGGGGACACAAAAGCTCGCAACAGCCATCGTTGAGGCTGGTTGTAGGGCTGTCTTGGGTGGTGGCGACACTGCCGCTGCTCTTGCGAGCTTTCAATTTGATACGGGGCGTATTTTTGTGTCGACAGGCGGGGGCGCTATGCTCGAGTTTCTCGCCAACGGTGGCACGCTCCCGGCTCTTGAGGTGCTGAAAGGTAACTAATTACAGCTCGTGCGCTTTTGGTTCACCGAGTTTTTGAGGGACAAGGTGCACATGAGTGTGTGGGACATCTGTCCCAACAATACCAAGTCGTACATAATCCGCGGCCTGTGATACTTTTAGATCTCGAGCGATTTTGCGTGCAACGCGAAAGAGATCATCCCCAACTTGATCTGGCACATCTTGAAACCATGGGTAGTGTTCCTTTGGGATAACGAGTGTGTGACCAGGAGCTTTTGGGTGAATATCAAGAAACGCGACCACCTTTTCATCTTCATAGACCTTGTCAGCGGGGATTTGGCCTGCCGCAATTTTGCAAAATATACAATTTTCCATACGCAACAGTATATACTACTGGGGATGAAATCCTACCGAGTGCGCGATGGGGCTCCCGAGGAGGTACGTTCAGCGCTTAGTGTGCACTCGACTCTACTTCAAGATCTACTCTTTGCTCGTGGTATACACAATCTTGAGGCGGCGGAGCACTTTTTGTACCCTGAGTTTGAGCGCGACTCGCATGACCCGTTTTTGCTCCCCGATATGGAAAAGTCGGTTGAACGCATTATTGCAGCAGTGCGTTTGGGTGAAAAAGTGTCAGTGTGGAGCGACTACGACTGCGACGGAGTGCCGGGTGGGGTGATGCTCACCGATTTTTTGCGCAAGATTGGGCTCGAGGTCATACACTACATCCCGCACCGGCACAAAGAAGGGTATGGGATGAATGCGGGCGGTATCGACGAGCTGCATGCAGCGGGCGTTACACTCATTATTACTATTGATCTTGGTACAACCGAGCACGAACCGATTGCCTACGCAAAGAGTAAGGGGATTGATGTTATCGTGACCGACCACCACCTCGTGCACGACATGGCAGATTTGCCCGGGGCGCTCGCCATTGTGAACCCGAAGCGACCCGATAGCACATATCCATTTGATGGTCTGTGTGGTGCGGGAGTGGCGTGGAAGTTGGTGCAAGGTATTCTTGCGCGCGAGCGATTTAATCTACCGCCCGGAGCGGAAAAATGGTATCTCGACCTAGTGGGGCTCGCGACCCTTTCAGACATGGTGCCACTGGTGGATGAAAACCGTATGCTCGCGCGCTTTGGGCTTTTGGTGATGCGTAAAAACAGGCGGCCAGGTATCGCACAACTCCTTTCTCTCTTGCTTATTAAGCCCTCGATGCTGACCGAGGATGATGTTGGCTTCATGATCACGCCGCGCATCAACGCTGCTTCACGCATGGACTCGCCCGACTTAGCAGCAAAGCTGCTTGCCACTAAAGATTGGGGCGAGGCATTCGTGCTGGCCCAAAAACTCAATACTATTAATGATGAGCGCAAAGGCCTTGTGGCCTCAATCGTTAAAGAGGTGAATAAGCGCATAGCGCAAAACGAGCACGATGCTGAGAGCCCCGTCATCGTTATGGGTAGCCCCAATTGGCGCCCAGGCGTCTTGGGCCTTGTTGCCAACTCGCTCATGCAAGCAAGTGGCAAACCTGTGTTTATTTGGGGGCGCGAAGGGGGAGAACTCTTGCGTGGCTCGTGCCGCTCAAACGGCATGGTGAGTGTGGTCGACATTATGCAGGGCGCTGGTGATGTGTTTGACCACTTTGGTGGGCACACCGCTTCAGGCGGCTTTGCGGTGCGCGAAGAGCGTATCCACGAGTTGGCTGCGCGGCTGCGCGACTCATTTGCCAAGTTGCCACAAGCTGCAGCGGCACCCGAGGTGTTTGTCGACAGGCAACTGAGTGTGGCAGAGATACGCCAAGCCCACAAAGAGCTCAGCATACTTTCACCCTTTGGTATAGAAAATCAAAAACCGCTGTTTCTCTTCCCACAGGTTTCGGTCTCGTCGGTCCGTACGTTTGGCAAAGCAAAAGATCATGTAGAACTAAAACTTGAGCGCGAGGGGGATGAAATTTCTGGCGTTACGTTTTTTAGCACACCCGACTCGTACCAAAAGCCGGTGAAGGCAGGGGACAGGGCAGATGTTGTTGGCCATATCGAAACCGACTGGAAGGGTGGGCCCCGCTTGCGCATCGTGGATGTGATTTAATGGATAGGATGGAAAACACCACAGTTATTTTTGCAGATGGGGCATCAAAGGGGAACCCGGGCCCCGGTGGGTGGGGTGCACTCGTTGCCTTTGAGGGCCGTGTTGAGGAGTTTGGTGGTGCAGAGGATCACACCACTAATAACCGCATGGAGCTCACTGCAGCACTGCGCGCTCTTGAGGAGGCAGCAAAACATGAGGCTGCAAGCGTGGTCGTGCATACCGATTCGTCGTATGTAATCAACGGCATTACCAAATGGGTCAAGGGGTGGAAGGTGCGCGGCTGGGTAACTAAAGAGGGTAAGCCGGTCCTTAATCGCGACCTGTGGGAATTATTAGATGATGCAGTACAGGCGCTTGATACCAAGGTGCAGTGGAAGCATGTTGGCGGGCATGTTGGAGTGGCGGGTAACGAGCGTGTGGATGCAATTGCCTCGTCGTTTGCTGAGGGGAGCCCAGCTGAACTTTTTTCAGGAAGTCGCAGTAGCTATACGCACGATATAGAAAATATTTCGCACGATGAAACCAAACTAGCTGACCGCTCCAAGAGCCGTTCACGCTCAAGCGCAAAAGCGTATTCATACGTGAGTCTCGTTGATGGGGAGGTGATGACCCACAAAACGTGGGGTGAGTGCGAAGCGCGAGTCAAAGGCAAAATGGCCCGCTTCAAAAAAGCACTTTCACCGCGCGAAGTGGCTAGTGTCTTTGCTGAGTTTTAAAAATCCTAACCTTTGGTACTGTGCCGCCATGGGCGGCACACTTTTGTATGGTGCCTGTGGAGCTTTTGCAGCGGGAGTTGCGGTTGCGCTACTGACCCCCGTTTCGTACATTTTTGCTTTTTTTGTGTTTGCGCTTGGAATAGCACTTCTATTTTTTAAACGGTCAAACCTCTTCATTCTTCTCGCAATAACACTTGTTGCGTTTGGGGTGGGTGTTGTGCGTACAAACTATTCGCTCCAGCAAGCTGATGCGCAAATGTTGCCAAACTATATAGGTACTAACGTTGCGCTAACTGGGCGAGTTGTAGAAGACCCACACAGGAGCGACTCGATGACTCGAGCGGTACTTGATGATATCTCTATTGATGGTGAATCAGTTTCAGGAAGGTTGCTTATAGTGCTTCCTGCAGACAGTGCTGTTTCATATAACGACCAACTTTTTGTTCAAGGAAAATTGAAAGCGCCCGAAGCATTTGAAACGCAAACAGGGCATACGTTTGATTATCCAAACTATTTGCGCGCCCAGGGGATACGGGCGCATATGTCCTACGCAAAATTGCTGGATACAAAACCAAGTGGTTTCAGTATGCTCGGCATGCTTTTTTCACTAAAACACGCATTTGAGTATTCGTTGGATATGCTGTTCCCCAATCCTGATAATGCGCTACTACAGGGGGTGTTGCTTGGTGAAAAGCGTGGCATATCGCAAGACATAACGAATGCATTTATACAAAGTGGTTTGGTGCATATAGTTGTGCTCTCGGGCTACAACCTCTCTATTGTTGCTGAGGCGGTGTTTCGTACCCTCAGCTTCTTGCCGAGAGCAGCAAGCTTTGGAGTGGGGGGTGCGCTTATGGTATTTTTTGCTCTCATGACCGGCGCAGGAGCAGCGACGGTGCGGGCGCTTGTCATGGCGATCATAGCGCTGCTGGCGCGCTACCTTAGACGCCCCCATATGGCACTGCGCGCACTGGTCGTTGCAGCAAGTGTGATGATTGTCTGGAATCCACTCGCGCTTTTGTACGACTCGTCATTCATCCTCAGCGTGCTCGCAACCTTTGGGCTCATCACGCTCTCACCTTGGGTCGAACAATTGTTGATACGCAAACTACCAGAGTTTGTGCTTCGAAGTCTTGGCGAACAAGTGCGCTCGATAGTAGCGACGACCTTAGCGGTCGAAATCTTTGTAGTGCCGGCGCTACTCTACTTTTCGGGCGTATTGTCGCTCCTCTCACTACCAGCAAACGCACTCGTGCTCCCGATTATTCCCGCTGCAATGTTGTTTGGGTTTCTTGCGGGCCTCTTGGGTTTGCTCCACCCTTTGCTTGGCTTGCTCCCGGCCTTTATTGCCGACGTGCTACTCAAATGGATACTGCTCGTGGCCGCGGTCATCGCATCAATACCACTAAGTTCAGTAACGCTCAGCCAATTCTCACCCTGGTTCCTAATTCTCGCCTATATTCCACTCACTTGGTTTGCGGTGAAGAAGTATCAATTTACTGTGGCTTCCAGCTTGAGAGAGCGTTGAAGCGCTTTTCGATGACGGACCAGTTGAGGTTTTTGAAGAAGGCATCAATATATTTGCCTTTGCCGGTTGCGCCATAGTCGAGGAGGAAGGCGTGTTCCCACACATCAAGTGCAAGAACTATTGGTAGGGTAACGAAGTGTCCTTGGTGCTGCTCGCCGCTAAAGCCGGCAAGAAATTGCTGAGCATGAGCATCCCAGTACAGCATCGCCCAGCCGGGCCCGCGCATGTTGCCGATGCTTCTAAAATATTCCAAAAAATATTCCACCTTGTGGTATTCCTTTTCAAATTGCTTTGCGAGTGGACCCTCGGGCGTAAGTGGAGAAGCTCCACCCTCAAGCTGCTCGAAGTAGTATTCATGTAGCCGCATGCCATCAAATTCAAACGAGCGGCGACGGATGAGTTCACTAAGGGCATGCGCATGCTTTTCTGAGTCTTTTGCATACTCCGGCAAGAGTGCGGACATTGCATTAAAATTTTTTACATATCCAGCGTAGAGTGCGAGGTGCTGATCAACAGAGGTTTTGGAGAGGCCATCCATCTCGGGGAGCACAAAGGTTCTTGCTTCGTATGCCATGGTATTTTTCGTGATGAATAAGTATTCCTATACTACCACTTCCCCTAATGAATACAGAAAGAACCCCGCGGGGTCGTGGGGTTCTTGAGAACAAAGAATATAAAGGGAGGGGAAGGAAAGGAGTTTTGATTAGATAAGCCCAGCGCCCTTGAGGGTCTTGTAGGCCCCGTTCTTGGCAATAGTCTTAATTGCCTGGGTCGAGAGGGTAAGGGTGATAGTTTTGTTGATTTCAGGGACGAAAATGCGCTTTTTCTGGAGATTTGGCTGCTTGCGCACCTTACCGGTTGGGTTGAACTTGGTAGCACGAATACGGTTGGAGTAGCCGCCACCAACCTGGGAACCTTTTTTCGTGATTGGACAAATTTTAGCCATATGATTTTGCAGCTTTCTTAAGCTCAGATATGGTATCATGAAATCCCGGTTATGCAAATCGACCTTATATTCGCCTTAGCAGTTCTCATTTTCTCTGTCATCTTGCACGAGGTGGCTCATGGGTATATGGCCAACTACCTCGGCGATCCGACCGCTCGCCTCCAGGGGAGGCTCACCCTTAATCCGCTGTCTCATATTGACCCCATAGGCTCAGTTATCCTCCCGGCTATACTTGCGCTTTCTCACGCGCCCATCATCGGCTATGCCAAGCCGGTGCCATACAACCCATACAACCTGCAAGGCAAATATGACGAAACACTTGTTGCTTTTGCTGGTCCTGGCACCAACATTGCCATCGCACTTATTCTTGGGCTCATGATCCGCTTTGGTGCAGTTTCTATGAGCCCGGCGCTCTTAAACGCTCTTGCTACCATTGTTTTTATCAACCTCATGCTCGCGCTTTTTAACCTCATCCCACTGCCCCCGCTAGACGGCTCAAAGGTGCTCTCGGGCATACTTCCTGCGGGGCTAGCTCGCACCTATGACCACTTTCGTGCAAACTTTGAGCGCTTTGGGATACTTGCAGGAACTCTACTCCTGCTCTTAATTATTTACCTTTTATCTGATCCTTTCTACAAACTAGTCTTTTTTGTCTTTACACTCCTCACGGGTCAGTCGGTGGCCGTGTAGTTTGTAATGTCATGCTGTACACGCGAGTTTTAAAGCCCTTATTTTTTCTTTTTGATCCAGAGTTGGTGCATGAGTGGATGGTATTTTGGGGTGAAATGTTTGGGTATTCCTCGCTTGCCCGCGCTGTGCTTGCTCGGGTGTGGGGTTACCGGGGCCCTGATATTTCCAAAGTGGTTGATGGGGTGCGCTACGAGCGCCCGGTGCTCCTCTCTGCAGGGTTTGACTATAACGGTCGGCTTACACAAGTACTCTCGTCGATTGCTTTTGGTGGTGAAGAGGTGGGGTCAGTCACCGCACTACCTTGTGGAGGGAACGTAAAGCCTCGACTTACACGCCTCCCGCGCAACAAAAGCATTGTGGTTTTTAAGGGGCTTAGAAACCGTGGGGTTGATGCGCTCATCCGATTGCTCTATTTAAAAAAGCCCGTACCGGGCTTTGTGGTCGGCATATCTATTGCACAAACCAACAATTCTTCTATCACCAACGAGGAGGAGGCGCTGCAGGACTACCTCACCTCATTTAAGGCTCTCAACGAGGCCGGGGCAGGGGACTACTACACCATTAACATTTCTTGCCCTAACGCCTATGGTGGCGAGACTTTTGCGACACCACGACTCTTACAAAAAATGATAGATGGTCTCCAAACGATCCCAACCAAAAAACCGGTGTATTTTAAAATGCCTATAAACCTTAAGTGGCCCGAATGTAACACGCTACTCCAGATAATCGACAAAAGTCCCTACCAGGGTGTGGTTATTGGAAATCTTAATAAAAAGTACGAAATGCTCGACTATCCCGAAGATGCGCCAAAGGAATTTCGCGGCGGCCTCTCGGGCAAACCTTGCTTCGAGCTCTCAAATGAACTTATTCGCAAAACACGCGAAGCCTATGGGAGCCGTTTTACTATTATTGGCGTAGGGGGGATATTTTCAGGTGAGGACGCACTCGCGAAGTTCCACGCCGGAGCTGATTTGGTCCAGCTCATTACAGGCATGATTTTTGAGGGCCCGGGCCTTATTAAGGAGATTTGTCACACCTACGCTGTGGAGTTTGCACATTCGGCGGCCATATAGTACAGTAGCCCACAAGCGCTTTGGCGCGTTTTTAAGTCCACATGGCACGAATCTCACAGCTTGTCCGCAAAGGACGCAAAGATCGCTCAAACAAATCGAAATCCCCGGCCTTGGGTCGTGGCTTTAACGTGCTGCAAAACCGCCCTATCTTCTACCCGTCACCATTCAAGCGTGGTGTATGCACCAAGGTGACCACTATGACACCTCGCAAGCCTAACTCCGCAATTCGTAAAATTGCTCGCGTGCGCCTCACCAATGGTCAGGAAATCACCGCCTACATCCCAGGAGAGGGCCACAACCTTCAAGAGCACTCGGTGGTTATGGTGCGCGCTGGTCGCGTGAAGGACATCAACGTCCGCTACCAGGTGGTGCGTGGTCGCCTCGACGCGCAGGGTGTCGCAAAGCGTAATGTGTCTCGCAGTCGCTATGGTGTAAAGCGTGCTAAGAAATAATTTTCATACAATATGCGTCGTCCAGTAAAAAATCGTAATATCGCCCAAGCAGACCTGAAGTACCACTCAGTGCGCGTTGGTAAGTTCATCAATTCAGTCATGTGGGATGGTAAAAAGTCAACCGCTGAAAAGGTGGTGTACGACGCTTTTGACATCATCAAAGAGAAGATGAAGGTTGAAAACCCTGTTGAGGTGTTTGATACCGCTATCCGCAACGTGGGGCCCCAGATGGAGATCCGCTCGCGCCGTGTTGGTGGTGCAAACTACCAGGTGCCACGCGAGGTGCGCCCTGAGCGCCGCCAGGCACTCGCGTTCCGCTGGATCCTCCTCGCCGCTCGCGGTGGTAAGGGCAAGCCAATGGCACAAAAGCTCGCAACAGAGCTCATGGCAGCTGCAGCCAACGAAGGTTCAGCTATCAAGAAGCGCGAGGACACTCACCGTATGGCAGAAGCAAACAAAGCCTTCGCCCACTTCGCCTGGTAGTTGCGCAGCAACTATCCTGAGCTCGCCGAAGGATTTCCTTGTTCAAAAAATCCCCCACTCGGGGGATTTTTGATAGGTTTGCATTTTTCCAATTCCGTGTTATTTTGTGGTTTGGAAAGGAGACGCGCGTGCCTGGAGATAATTTCGGTCCAGCTATGTGGCTAGGACATACGGACTACTACATCCGTGGCATTCGAATTATGCAGCAAGAGGCAGAAGCCAATCGACAGAGCAGACTTACTGAAAAAAGAAGAGGTCTAATGGGCCTACTGAGATTACGCACCGAACAACTTAGAGAACAACAGGAGGATAGATGTCTGCTGGCAGCGGACTGAATGGGGTACCGGCGCAGCGCGCCGGGCCTTTTCTTTTTGTTAAAAGTTTTGTATCGTACTGGTATCGCCCTTGAGGGCTTTTTCATTTATCTAAACTAATTATGCCAACTAGAGACTATCCATTGGAAAAGGTGCGAAACTCCTGCCTGCCGGCAGGCAGGTCGGAATCTAATCTACAATAAATATCTATATGCCTACACGCGATTATCCCCTCGAAAAAGTTCGAAATTTTGGAATTATAGCCCACATCGACGCCGGCAAGACGACGACCTCTGAGCGCGTGCTCTACTACACGGGTAGTCAGCACAAAATCGGTGAGGTGCACGAAGGGGAGACTACCACCGACTGGATGGAGCAGGAGCGCGAGCGCGGCATCACTATTACTGCCGCCGCCATCACTTGTTTTTGGACCCGCACGAGCGAGCCCGACAAGAAGGATACCTCCAAGAAGTTTCGCTTTAATGTTATCGACACCCCAGGCCACATCGACTTTACCGTGGAGGTGAAGCGCTCAATGCGTGTTTTAGATGGTGCCGTCGTGGTATTTGACGGTGTTGCCGGTGTAGAGCCGCAGTCCGAGACCAACTGGCGCTATGCCGACGAGGCGAATGTGCCGCGAGTGTGCTTCATCAACAAAATGGACCGCATGGGTGCTTCGTTTGAAAAGTCCTACCAATCTATTCTCGACCGTCTCACTAAGAAGGCGGTTCGTCTCCAACTCCCCATTGGTGCTGAGGAAAACTTTGAAGGTGTTGTCGACCTCCTCGACCAAAAGGCCTACCGCTTCGAGGGCAAAATGGGTGATGAGGTTATCCCCTACGATGTTCCTGAAAATATGAAGGCAGACGTCGCTAAGTACCGCGCCGAGCTCATCGAGAAGATCGTCGAGCAGGACGAGGCCATGATGAACGACTACCTTGAGGGGAAGGAGCCGTCTCACGAAGACCTTAAGAGAATGCTTCGTAAAGGGGTTATTGCTAACGAAATCTTTCCTGTATGTGTTGGCTCAGCCCTTAAGAACAAGGGTGTGCAGCTCGTGCTCGATGCTGTTGTCGACTACCTCCCGTCGCCTGTTGATATGCCACCAGTAAAAGGTATTGACCCACGCACCGGCGAGGAGATCTTGCGCCATGCGTCAGACGAAGAGCCGTTCTCCGCACTTGCCTTCAAGCTCCAGGCAGACAAGTTCGTCGGTAAGCTCGCGTTCTTCCGCGTCTACTCAGGCTCGGTTGAGGCTGGCTCATACATTTTAAATTCTTCTACTGGGCAAAAAGAGCGCGTTGGCCGTATTGTGCGCCTCCAAGCTGATAAGCGCGAAGAGGTAAAGAAGGTCTACGCTGGAGAGATTGCCGCTATGGTAGGTCTTAAGGAAATTAAGACCTCGCACACACTGTGTGATGAGGCAAATCCTATCATTCTCGAGCAAATCAAATTCCCTGAGCCAGTTATCTCGCTTCGCATCGAGCCTAAGACCAAGGCTGACCAAGAGAAAATGGGTATTGCGCTTAAAGAACTTTCAGACGAAGACCCAACCTTGCGCATTACTTCTGATGCTGAAACCGGTGAGACTCTTATCTCAGGCATGGGTGAGCTTCACCTTGAAATTATTGTCGACCGCATGAAGCGTGAGTTTAATGTCGAAGCAAACGTTGGTGCACCACAGGTTGCCTACCGCGAGACGATTCTTGGCGAAGCTGAGGTTGAGAACAAGTACATCAAACAAACGGGCGGCAAGGGTCAGTACGGTCACGTGAAGATCAAAATCAAGCCAATGGAGCCACTTGTTGAGGGTGCGAAGATCTCCAAGAGTGTTTCTCGCTACGACCACTTCGAATTCATCAACTCTATTAAGGGAGGTGTTATTCCGCAGGAATTTATCCCTGCAGTTGAAAAGGGTGTCAAAGAGGCCATGGAGCGCGGTATCGTTGCCGGCTTTAAGATGGTGGATGTCTCCTGCGAGCTCACCTACGGCTCCTACCACGACGTTGACTCATCAGAAATCGCCTACAAGATAGCCGCGTCGATGGCCTTCCAGGATGCAGCCAAGCAGGCGCGTCCGGTTATTCTTGAACCCATCATGAAGGTTGAGGTTGTGACCCCATCTGAGTTCCAGGGTGATGTCTCGGGCTCTATCTCAGGCAAGCGAGGGAGTATCGACGGTACTGAAGATCGCGGTATGAATACCGCTATCCGAGCACTCGTGCCGCTTAAAGAAATGTTTGGCTACACCACGGACCTTCGTTCAATGACCAAGGGTCGCGCAGGCTTCACCATGGAGTTCGACCACTATGAGGTTGTGCCGAAGAACGTTTCTGACACCATCGTCGCTGCACGTAAATAGGGTAGCTTTGCTAGAACTCTACCAAAACTCATATTTCGGTGGTACAGTGAGGTTACTTAGTCGTAATCTCACGGAATTGCTATGAAATCGTATGTAATCAAAGGGTTTTTTGGCGTCGCACTCACGCTTGGCCTCTTTGTGGGAGGGTTCGCTCATGCAGCAAATCTGACAACCACACAAGTGCAGTCTATTTTGGGCTTGCTCCAGTCTTTTGGTGCTGACCAGACGACCATGAGCAACGTCTCTAGCGCGCTCGGCGTGCCGTATTACCAAAACGGCTACTACCAAAATGGGCAGTACAGCACAGCGTATACAGGCTGCCCAGCACTGTCATATAACCTATATTTCGGTTTGTATGATTCTCAAACTGGCGGCCAGGTGTCACAACTGCAACGTTTTTTTGGGCTACCAACAACAGGCTACTACGGTTCATTGACCCGCCAAGCGGTTGCTGATTTTCAAACTCGCTACAACCTGTACCCGGTAACAGGTGGGGTAGGGCCACTGACTCGCCAGCAAATTACTCAGGTGTGCGGCGGTTCGGGTTATCCGTACCGAAACGGCTCTGTGCAAATAACGGGAGTAACTGGTCCAAACACGCTCGCCGTGAACCAGCAGGGAACATGGACCGTAACGACTAACTCACCCTCAAACTCTTACATAAACGTAACAGTGCAGTGGGGCGACCAGGCGGCATATCCATATGCCTACAGCAACCAGACGAGTATGGTAAATGGTCAAAACAGCTTTACTCACAGCTACTCCTACCCAGGCACTTACACAGTTATATTCACTGCAACCGACAACAATGGTCACACAAACAGCGCAAGCGCTACTGTAGTGGTAGGGGGGAGTAGTAGTGGCTGCAACAATTACTCCAGCAGCTACTACTGTGGCGCGCCGACCATTAGCTCTATTAGCCAGTCACAAGGCTCAGTAGGTACGCAAATCACCATTACTGGCACCGGCTTTACCGCAAGTAATGTGGTGCACTTTGGGGTAGGGGGGAAGATGTCAGTGCCGTCATACAACAACGGTACGACTCTCAACTACACCATTCCCTCA
Organism: Patescibacteria group bacterium; assembly: GCA_030916835.1. Taxonomy (GTDB): domain Bacteria; phylum Patescibacteriota; class Minisyncoccia; order Phycocordibacterales; family SBAW01; genus GWA1-54-10. The sequence goes on from JAUPWA010000001.1 coordinate 12,860, forward strand.
AGTGTGAGTGCGTGCGATGTTATCCAAACCTTTGCGGTGTGCACCATGATGGCACAGCAGGTAACGGCAGGTAACTATCCTGTGTATGTCAGTAATGCTAATGGACAAAGTGGCACAGTATATTTCACTGTAAATGGAGGGTCTCAAAGCGGTAGCTTGCAAGTTACTTCGCCAACCCAGGGTTCTACCTATTATCGTGGTCAAGACATGACTATTGCGTGGAACAGTGGTGGTACGTATACGAGCGCTTCGGTCACACTAGATCTTTACACTTCAGGAGGTACGAATATCGGTACCATTGCTATTTCTGGTCTTTCTACAGGCTCTTACACCTGGCGCATCCCAAGCTTTCCACAAAACTACATGTGCACCCTGCAGTACCCTAACGGGCTGTGCGGCGCCAACATCCCAACGGGTCAGTACTACATTAAAGCAACTCTTGGTGGAGTAACGTCTGCTACCAGCGGCATCTTCACTATCTACCAACAGTAAACTGCTCAAAGCAGCGGTTTGTTTGACTCGCTCGATATTTTTAGTTAGTATGCACTGAACGCACCAGTGCGTGGTTTTTCTTTGCTTATCTCCAAAGCAAAGTGGTGGGGCGCAATATTAATCACTATTAGTAATACTAAAAAAATTACGTATGGCAGAAACATTTGATAGGCAGAAGCCGCACGTGAATGTAGGCACCATTGGTCACGTTGACCACGGCAAGACTACGCTCACTGCGTCTATTCTCCACACGCTCGACATGGCCCGCGATCAGGGCTTCGGTGCGCGCGTTGAAGGTGTTGACGGTATCGACAACGCTCCTGAGGAAAAGGCTCGTGGTATTACCATCGCGCTTCACCACTCTGAGTATTGGTCTCCTGAGCGTCACTACGCGCACATCGATGCGCCTGGTCACGCCGACTATATTAAGAACATGATCACCGGTGCCGCTCAAATGGACGGCGCAGTGCTTGTGGTTGCAGCAACTGACGGCGTTATGCCACAGACTCGTGAGCACATCCTCCTTTCATGGCAGGTTGGTGTTCGCAAGCTGATCGTCTTCCTCAACAAGTGCGACATGGTTGATGACAAAGACCTCATCGACCTCGTCGAGGAGGAGGTTCGTGAGCTCCTTACCAAGCAGGGTTTTGATGGTGCTAATACACCAGTCATCCGCGGCTCAGGCCTCAAGGCGCTTGAAAGTAATGATATCAACAACGAGTGGTCACAGAAGGTCCTTGAGCTCGTCAAGACCATGGATACCTACTTCCCACTTCCGGTGCGCGAGACGGACAAGCCGTTCCTCATGCCGATTGAAGACATCTTCTCTATTGAAGGTCGCGGCACGGTGGTAACTGGTCGTATCGAGCGCGGTCAAATCAAGGTAGGTGAAGAAGTTGAAATTGTTGGCCTCCAGCCAACCGCTAAGACCACCATCACCGGTATCGAGATGTTCAACAAGCAGCTCGACTCAGGTATGGCAGGTGACAACGCAGGTATCCTCCTTCGTGGTACAAAGAAGGAAGACATCCACCGCGGCCAGGTGCTTGCTAAGACTGGCTCGGTCACCCCACACACTGAATTTGAGGCAGAAGTCTACGTCCTTACCAAGGATGAAGGTGGTCGCCACACGCCATTCTTCACTGGCTACAAGCCGCAGTTCTACATCCGCACAACGGATGTGACTGGCGAGGTAACGCTCGAGGCAGGTCGTGAAATGGTTATCCCAGGCGATACTGTTACCTTCAAGGTGAAGCTCGTTGCCCCAGTGGCGCTTGAGGCAAACCAGCGCTTCGCAGTTCGCGAAGGCGGTAAGACTGTCGGTGCAGGTGTTGTGACGAAGATCGTAGCCTAGCTCGTTTTTTACAAAAACACTCCGCCTTGCGCGGAGTGTTTTTGTTTGCACGGAATCAAAAAGTGGGGTACAGTTGTGGGCGTTCGGTTAGATAATAATTATTTAGTAAGCACACGCGGGCATAGGTTACCCTGGCGCTTGCCAGGGAGAACTAGGCTCAAAAACATATGGCTACTAGCGAGAAAGCAGAGAAGGCTCCGGCACCACGCCGAGCAAAAAAGACCGTAGAGGCAGTACAGCGTCTGCGTATCAAGGTGCGTGCCTACGAGCACAAAGTGCTCGACGCCTCAGTTCGACAGATTATGGAGACCGCACTTCGCTATGATGCAAAGATAGCTGGTCCTATACCGCTGCCGACCGAGATTAAAAAGTACACAGTCAACCGCTCAACCTTCGTCTATAAGGACGCGCGCGAGCAGTTTGAAATGCGTATTCACAAGCGAGTTATCGATATTGTTGACCCCTCAGCAAAAATCATCGAAGCGCTCACCAATTTGTCGCTCCCCTCAGGCGTGACTATTGATGTGAAGATGATGTAAGCGTATACTACTCAGTTGGTGTACACGAAAAACCCTTCTCCTCACGGAGAGGGGTTTTTCGTTGTTGCGCTGTTGCTGTTTGGGTGTATTGTTAGATTGTTTCCTCCTAAAAGGCCATGTGGCCTTGATGAACTCGGCGCTGCTTCGGCAGCGCCTTTTTTTGTGTTGCATAAAAATAAGTGCTGGTGTATAGTCTCGTGGACTCTATTACATAGGGTTTCCACGTCCTCCCGAGGACCAATAGATACCATGAAATTTATTTTAGGCACAAAGGGCCGCATGACTACCGTTTTTACTGAAGACGGTCGTTCGTATGCTGCTACGGTCATTACCGCAGGACCTGCGGTTGTTACTCAAGTAAAGACTCTTGAAAAGGATGGGTACAATGCGGTCCAATTGGGAGCGTTTGAGACCATTCCTTCGCGCGTCAACAAGCCGCAGCTTGGCCACACAAAAGGCAAAGCATACAAGGTATTTAAAGAACTCAAGAAGCGTGACGGCACCCCAGTTGCTGGAGCAGAGCTTGGCACCACTGTCGACATCTCCGCTTTTGCGGTAGGGGACAAGGTAACCGTCTCAGCAATCACGAAGGGTAAGGGTTTCCAGGGTGTGGTGAAGCGCCATGGTTTTCACGGAGGCCCACGATCACACGGCCAAAAGCACTCTGAGCGCTCACCAGGGTCTATTGGCGGCTCTGGTGGTCGTGCCGGCGGTCGTGTTGCCAAAGGTATGCGCATGGCAGGGCGTATGGGCGGCGATCGTGTCTCGGTGCGTAATCTTTCAATACTGCAAGTACTTCCAGAAACAGGCGAACTGGTTATCTCAGGAGCAATCCCTGGTCACCCAGGCACCTTGGTAGAAGTGCGTGGCTAATACATAGGCATATGGAAACGAAACTATATAACAAAGAAGGCAAAGAAGTAGGAAAGGTACAAGTACCTGAAAGCCTTTTCGGTTTGCCCTGGAACGCAGACTTGGTGCACCAGGTAGTTACGACTATTCAAAGCAACGCGCGCACCGGTTCTGCACACACGAAGGATCGTGGAGAAGTGCGCGGTGGTGGTAAGAAGCCATGGAAGCAGAAGGGTACCGGGCGTGCTCGCCACGGCTCAAGCCGTTCACCTATTTGGCGCGGTGGTGGTGTGGCGCATGGTCCTCGCAATGAAAAGGATTACACGCGCAAGGTAAACCAAAAGATGCGCCAAAAGGCTCTCCTTGTCGCTCTCTCACGCAAATTCCATGACGGCGAAGTGTTCTTTGTTGACTCGCTTGAAATGGCAGCACCTAAGACCGCTGAGGCCAAGAAGGTGCTCGCAGCACTCTCTAAGAACTTTGCATACCTCACAAAAAAGAAAAACGCTGCGCTCTTTACTATACCTACTAAGCACGAGGCAACACAAAAGAGTTTCCAAAACTTTAGCAATGTTGCCATGGACGAGGTGCGCAACCTCAACCCGCTCACTGTGCTTGGCAGTAAGTATCTCATCATCACGAACCCTGCACAGTCGTTTGAGGTCTTGGGTAAGAAGCAGGTAGTCAAGACAAACTAATATGGAAAAGCCAGTAGCAAATATTATCATATCTCCACGCATCACCGAGAAAGGCTCCTTCCTTGCGAGCCAAGGCGCGTATGTGTTTAACGTCACCAAGGATGCAAACAAGGGCGAAATTGCTCGCGCTGTACACACGCTCTACAAGGTTATGCCTCGCAAGGTCACCATTGTGATGATCCCAACCAAGAAGGTCTCTACCCGTGGTACGAACCGCCTTGGTACGACTGCAAAGGGCCGCAAGGCGTACGTATACCTCAAGAAGGGGGAGAGTATAGAGTTGATGTAAAGAAAA
>JAUPWA010000072.1 GCA_030916835.1 Patescibacteria group bacterium
GCATCTCTATTGTGCCCACCTTCGTCCTTACCCCGCTTACCTATCTTGGTGGTGTATTTTACTCGATCGAACAGTTCTCCCCATTTTGGCAAAAAGTATCACTCTTTAACCCCATACTCTACATGGTTAATGCTTTTCGATATGGGTTTTTGGGTGTCGCTGATATAAGTCTCATCACCTGTTTTGGAGTACTCTTGGCATTTCTCGCACTGTTTGTGGGTATACTGCTCTACCTGTTTCGCCAGGGTATTGGTGTAAAGAACTAGTTATACTCACCGTACTGCTGGTACGGAAACGATGTTTTCATCACGAGGTGGAGCTTGCGTGCTCCAATGCGTGGATGTGCACGGCGCACATGATTAAACAGTTGCACCTTATTCATAAATGGTTTTGCAGCGTGGCCCCACTCCTGGTGGCCGCACTCTCGGCACGTGAGTAAGACTTTCATGCACTCACACTAACCAACAAGCACTGAGACTTGCATGAATCATGAAAAGTACTGAGTACTTTTCACGGTGCTATTTTTTGGGGCGCGGCCACTCAACATGCTCAAGCATTTGTATTTCTAGTGGGGAAGAACGCCGCAGATCTCGCAAAGCTTTTTTTGGAAAAGCAGGGAAGTGGGGTGCGATGTCGAGGTCATAGGCTACATCCTCCAAACTCTCCCCCGACATCACCCAAAATGAGGGCTCGTAGCGGCGCAAATCAAAAGGCTTCGAATAGGTGCGCATACTCTTGCGCCCATCGTGCATGTAGTACTCGTGGAAATATGACATCGCAAGTTCACGCACTGTTTTGTAGACAGGATCGCGCCAACGCAAAATACCGTGATTCGTTTTGCTTATAGCACCCCACAAACCATTGCGCTTGAACAGCGCAACAACATGATCCTCATCCTCAGCAATAGTTTGCACATCCAAAAGAAGCGGCACTCCACCATGGTAGGCGAGGGAAGCGGCAGCAAATAGCGCACCCTCTATACACTGTGCGGTCTGCTGCTTGATCACTCGTTTTGTAGAAAGTAAGTCCCCTGTCGGGTCAAAATTTATTGAAAGGGTATCAAGGTAGTCTTGAATCTTCTGCGGGGATGAAAGTTTTTTTAATACCTGGGCCACCTCGGGGGAGAGAGCGGCGCGCACTTTTTTTGTATATGCAGGCATCGGTACCATGTGCGTATTGTAGCACGGCTCGAGTGTGGATACGTCGCACAATATATCTTTTGCGACACTTAGCTAGCAGCAAAGGCAGGATATACTACACTTATGAAGATCGTGTCCGAGGTTCTTGCCCCTATTCTTGGCCGGATACTTATTGGTGGCTACTTTTTGCTGCGTGGTATTGAACACGCTCTTAACTTCCCTCGTATCGTGGAGCATTTTTCGGGCGCAGGGATTGCGTACGCAACCAGCCTTGCGGTGTGCATGATCGTGTGCGAGGCATGCGGCGGCATACTACTTATCGTTGATTTGTGGGTTGCCACGACAGCACTTGCGTTGCTGGTGTTTGAGGTTGTACTACTCATGCTTGCATACCTGATAGCGCTGCCGAGCGCCGACACGCTCATGACCCATATAGCACTACTCGGCGCTTTGCTGGTTCTCGTAAACTACGAGAAGCAAAGCGCCGAGCGTGTACGCACGAAGCGTCGAACCTAATTAATTAAGAGTTACTGCAGAGGCAATTTTTGCGACAGGACCGTAGGTCAACTGCTTGCCGTCTTTATTCCAGCAGTATGCTGACGAGGACCATGGTGCCGTACCTTCATGCTCATAGAGGTACCGGCCATACGCCATGTTACCTTCAACCGTATGAATGTCGTATCCGAGGGCCTTAGAGGCCTCTAAGTGGTAGTACTCGTTGATCTGCATGACGCCAACGTCGAGGTGGTTTTGCTCACCGCGGAAGACTGATCCATCATTATCGAACTGACGATAGTGTGATTCACAGCCTGCAACCGCGATCATAATAGGCACATCGGCGAAATAGTCTTGCACTTGCTCTTTCACCGTTTGGACGGCTGGGAGGACGATCGGCGCAGGCGCTTTTGCGGTCTGGACCGGTACGGCCGGAGCAAAAGTCGTAAGCGCGAATGCGAGTGCACCAGAAGCTATGGGTAAAGTCATTGATTTACAGCTAGTTATAAAAGCACGGATTTCAGCTACTGAGAGGCTGAAACAAAAAAGGCCTCCGGGGGAACCCCGAAGGTAGTACTATGGTATCCCGGTTTGAGAACAGGGGTCAATAGGGGGGTATTGACAGGCTTGAAGACTTCCCCACCCCTTCCTGTGGATATCGCCTTGACGAGAAAAAAGCTTTATATACCAACATATTTTGACACTGCATTTGCACCAGAAAAGGCGAATCCTGCCAAGACTCGCCTTTTCTATATCGTGTGTTGCTGTCGGGCTGCCGGGAACCTGCCTGCCGGCAGGCAGGTCGAACCCGGTCTACATCCACGTATTTTGCTGCAATTTCTTACTTTCGGGCTGCCGGGAATCGAACCCGGTCTACATCCACCCCATGGACGCGTACTACCGGTATACTACAGCCCGCCAAAACCGGCTTGATTACTGGATTTTACTAAGAAAGCCAAGGAATTGCGAACTGGTCGAACTCCGGCAGCAATTTCTTGTCATACAAGAGTCGAGATATAACCTCAGCGTGGCTCTTTGCGCCAGTTAATGCGTTGTGGGGCTTGGGTTCCTCAGGAATGCCGCAGTAGCGCAAGACAGCGTCGAGGTTTAGCGCTGAGTGCTTTTTGGCGGAATCTAGCGGGGGAGTCACTCCCCTTTTTACCATGTGCATGTAGCACAGAGTGTGGGTGTCGATGGTGCGGTGGGCAAATTTCCACTCGGTGTGCCCTGCCCTACGAGCAGCCGCCTGGAGAAAATCGCGATCAAAAGACACATTTTGACCAGCGAATGTGGTGTCCTCAGACATTTCGGCAAATTGGATGAATTTATGGACCAAGTCAGCCTCAGACTGCTTGGTGGGGTCGGTAATTTGAGCATCTGACATGCCGTGGACCGCTGTAGCGCCTGGCTCGATATGGGCCCCGTCCCAAATATGGCACTCCTCATAGAGCTGGTGCTCGGGGTGGCTGAGGTCGAGCGCTCCTAGGCTAATAATGGAGCACTGTTGGTAATCGACGCCACTGGCTTCTATGTCTATAACGAGCATGATACGTACAGCTTGCCTTAAAACCCACTTTTGTGCTAGTATTGCCCCTGTATGGCATCAAAGAAGGCCGGCGGAACAGCCAAAAACCTAAATGACTCAAACGCACAGTATCTGGGCGTGAAGCTTTTTGCTGGTCAAAAGGCAATAAAAGGTAATATTATCGTCCGCCAGCGCGGCACTCGCATGCTCCCTGGCCTTAACGTAGGTCTGGGCAAGGACCACACGATCTTCTCTCTTATCGACGGCATAGTCTCGTTCCGCAACGTTCGCAAAAACAACTTCAACGGCACATCGGCCACCCGCTCGGCAGTCGACGTAACCCCACTCACCTAACCACCCTACACACAGCAAAACCCTCCGCCCAAAGCGGAGGGTTTTGCGTTATATGTCGTTAGTGCGATGCCTGGCCCGCCTTTGCGACCCGCCGCTCGAGCTTTGTCACGGTCATTAGCGAAGTTGCCCGGGTTATTTTCCTTCCCTTGGCTGTGTCCGCCCTTGGAGGCTATTTCTCGCTGCTTCTTTTCATCCATAACAGCGAACCCTCGCTTACTCTTGCCTTCTGCCATAGTAGTGATGGTGCTTAGGTGCGATTAATCTCGACCCGTGCACCTCATGCTACTAGGGGCGCTGTGAACGATTGGTTAAGCAGCAGACACCTCAACCACGAGAGGAAAAGTAAGATCTTTGTGAACGAGCTGCACGGTGTGAGCGCCAGTTGTTTTGATATGCTCAGACACCACAATCGCGGTCTCTGGCACCTGAAGCGAGTGCTGGCCAAGAATTGCTTTTGCTATATCTTTGGCAACAATCGCCTTAAAGAGTCCTCCTTTTTCAGTTGCTTTTGCCGTAAGACTAACTGTCTTACCACGCAGCATCTGGAGTTTGTGCACGAGCTGCTCCTCCTGCTTTTGAAGCTCTGCCTGATGCGCAGCTTTTTGAGCCTCGATCTGTTTTATCTTTTCTGGCGTTGCAGGTTCAGCGGCCCTGCTCGGGAAGAGGGCGTTAATGGCGTAACCATCAGCTACCTCTTTTATCTCGTTGCGGACCCCTACCCCACGCACATCTTTCAGTAGTATTACTTTCATGTTAGTAGTTGTACCAAACTCCCCTACCCTACGGCAAAGTTGACAAGGTATGTTATGTGTATTATCGCCCGAGGAGGTACTCTGCTGCAGCCTTTGTTTGCGGATCCTTCAGAGGGTCGCGAGCAAGCTCAGGTGTCGTGGTTGCCTCAATGTCTGCATGCAAACCACCATCAGAGATCGACGAGCCGTTTGGCGTAAGCCAACGAGCAATGGTGACTTTTAGCTGTGCTCCCCCGCCAATATCTAACAGCTCTTGGACGGACCCCTTACCAAAACTGCGTGTACCCACCAATTTTGCTACATTATTTTGCTGCAACGCGCCTGCAAGAATTTCAGAGGCTGAGGCTGAGCCTTGGTCGATAAGTATCGCCATCTTAAACTGGGAGTCGCCTGCAAAGACGTTATACCCTAGACTACGGTGCGTGTTGTTATCCTGCTTCCCTCGATAATCTTCAGTCACGATAGGTGCCCCAACCGGCAGGAAGTAGCTTGCCATCTCCACCGCTGCATCAAGATATCCACCCGGGTTGCCACGCAAGTCGAGCATGAGCTTATGGTCGCCCGATTGTGCAAACTCTCGCAGCGCCTTACGGAAGAGATCCGTTGAGTTCTCTGAAAAGCTATATAAGCTGATCTTAAATATTC